>WTHX01000130.1 GCA_011522975.1 Alphaproteobacteria bacterium
GCTGGGTGACCAATGAGTATGGACCAATGGAACGGGCGTGAATCTTATCATCAACCAAGTGATGCAGTTTCAGCATATAGATGTAACCCACGGTCACCGGACGATCAAAGACCTCCCCAGTGCGGCCATCGGTCAACCATTCCTGACCTGTTTCACTCAACCCTGCCTGTTTCAGCAAATGGCGGACATCATTTTCCACCGCGCCGTCAAACACAGGCGTGCCCATTGGGACACCACGGCCAAGGATTTTACCCTGTTCGATGATTTGATCATCATCCATGCCTTCAACATTGGCGGCAAACTGATCTTTTGGATAGACATTGGCCATTTCCTTACGCAGGGCTTTGGTATCCCCTGAACGCATGGCGGCTTCCGCGGCATCACCAATTTGCTTGCCAAGACCTGCTGAAGCCCAGCCCAAATGGGTTTCCAGAATCTGACCCACGTTCATGCGTGATGGCACGCCCAGCGGGTTCAACACGACATCCATCGGGGTGCCGTCTTCCAAATAAGGCATATCTTCGGCGGGCAGAATGCGTGAGATCACCCCTTTGTTCCCGTGACGACCCGCCATTTTATCACCAGGCTGAAGCTTACGCTTCACCGCGACAAAGACTTTAACCATCTTCATCACCCCTGGCAGCAACTCGTCACCACGCTGGAGTTTATCAACCTTATCATTAAAGCGATCTTCCAGTTTCTTGATGGAGTCTTCGAAATTGGCGATCTGTTCTTCAATAGCTTTCTGGCGGCTGTCATTCTTAACCGCAATCTGTGACCAATTGTTGCGCGGCAAGCCTTCAAGCGTTGCTGCTGTGATCTTTGCCCCTGCTTCAACGCCCTTCGGCCCTGATACAACAGTCATACCTGTCAGCAGGTCATGCAATTTGCCATAGAAACCACGTTCCAGAATTTCACGTTCATCATCGCGGTCTTTGGCCAGGCGTTCGATTTCGAAACGTTCAATTGCGCGGGCACGTTCGTCTTTATCAACACCGCGGCGTGAGAAGACACGGACTTCAACAACCGTACCTGCACCCCCTGGTGGGACTTTCAGCGACGTATCACGCACATCTGAGGCTTTTTCACCAAAGATGGCACGAAGAAGTTTTTCTTCTGGTGTCATTGGGGTTTCACCTTTCGGTGTCACTTTACCCACCAGAATATCGCCTGCTTTGACTTCAGCACCGACATAGACCATGCCCGCTTCATCCAAATTCTTCAGCGCTTCTTCACCAACATTAGGAATATCACGGGTGATTTCTTCCAAACCAAGTTTGGTGTCGCGTGCCATAATTTCATATTCTTCAATATGAATAGACGTGAAGACATCATCGCGAACAATGCGTTCAGAGATCAGAATTGAATCTTCGAAGTTATACCCATTCCAAGGCATGAAGGCGACCAAGACATTTCGGCCAAGCGCCAATTCACCATCTTCGGTGGATGGGCCATCAGCCATGATATCGCCAGCATTAACGACATCACCAACTTTGACCAACGGACGCTGGGTGATACAGGTGTTCTGGTTAGAACGCTGGAATTTCAGCAGGGAATAAATATCAACCGGCGAGACATCTGTGTCATCTGCCGAAGTTGAACGCACCACGATACGGGTGGCGTCCACCTGATCGACAACACCGCTACGGCGGGCAACAATGGTTACGCCACTATCGCGGGCCACAACTGATTCCATACCAGTCCCAACCAATGGGGCTTCGGCTTTCACCAATGGCACCGCCTGACGCTGCATGTTTGATCCCATCAATGCACGGTTGGCGTCATCGTTTTCAAGGAAAGGAATCAACGCCGCCGCAACAGATACCAACTGTTTTGGTGATACATCCATCAGGTCAATATCTTCTGGACGCGCCAAACCAATATCACCTGCGCGGCGGATCGGAATCAATTCACCGACAAATTTGCCAGACTTATCCAATTCAGCATTGGCCTGAGCAATCGTGTAGCGGCCTTCATCCATGGCAGAAATATAAGTCACTTCATCGGTCACTTTGCCATCTTTAACTGAACGGTAAGGCGTTTCAATAAAGCCATAACGGTTGATCTGGGCAAAAGTGGCCAATGAGTTGATCAAACCAATGTTAGGACCTTCCGGTGTTTCAATCGGGCAGATACGGCCATAATGAGTTGGATGCACGTCACGGACTTCAAAGCCAGCACGTTCACGGGTCAGACCACCCGGACCCAAAGCCGAAAGACGACGTTTATGGGTGATTTCAGACAATGGGTTGGTCTGATCCATAAACTGTGACAACTGAGATGAACCAAAGAATTCACGCACCGCCGCAACAGCAGGCTTTGAATTGATCAAATCAGCCGGCATGACCGTGTCAATTTCAACCGAACCCATGCGTTCTTTGATGGCACGTTCCATCCGCAACAAACCGATGCGGTACTGGTTTTCCATCAATTCACCAACTGAACGAACACGGCGGTTGCCCAGGTGGTCAATATCGTCAATCTCGCCTTTGCCATCTTTCAGATCAAGCAAGACGCGAACCAAAGCCAAGACATCTTCACGGCGCAAGACACGCAATTGATCATCCGCCTCAACATTCAGGCGAGCGTTCAATTTCACACGGCCGACAGATGACAAGTCATAACGGTCTGAATCAAAGAACAGGCTGTTGAACAGGGCTTCTGAAGTTTCCAGTGTTGGTGGCTCACCCGGGCGCATAACACGATAGATATCGATCAAGGCTTCTTCGCGTGAGTTGTTGCGATCAGACGCTAATGTATTGCGCAGGAAAGCACCGATATTGATGTTATCAATCGCCAGCACAGAAATTTCAGATGTCGCCATGTCAGCCAATTGGGCCATCATTTCTTCGGTGATGATATCACCGGCTTCGGCGTGAATTTCACCCGTTTCCATATTGACGATGTCATTGGCCAGATAATTGCCGTGGATTTGTTCTTCATCCACACGAATTTCTTCAAGGCCGCTTTCGGTCAATTTACGCAAGGCACGCGGGGTCAGTTTTTCGCCCGCTTCTGCAACAGCCTTGCCAGTTTTGGCATTGATCAAATCAGAAGCCAGACGAGCACCACGATAACGGGCAGCGTCAAAATTGGTACGCCAGCCTTTTTTATCTTTGCTGTAGGTCACCACATCGTAAAAGTGATTCAAAATCGCTTCACGGGACAGACCGTTGACGCGGGTGCGCTCAGGCTCAATGCCTTCTTTGGCGCATTCTTCAAGATAGGCTTCTGAGGTTTCATCCAACAGCGCCATCAAGAATGTGGTGGCAGGCAATTTACGCTTACGGTCAATGCGCACATTGAGCATGTCTTTCGCGTCAAATTCAAAATCCAACCATGACCCACGGTAAGGAATCACGCGGGCGGTATGGAGCAATTTGCCTGAAGAATGGGTTTTACCCCGATCGTGATCAAAGAACACACCAGGTGAACGGTGCATCTGGGAGACGATCACGCGTTCAGTGCCATTGACAATGAATGTGCCATTGCTGGTCATCAGCGGCATATCACCCATGTAAACATCTTGTTCTTTGATATCACGGATTGACTTGGTGCCTGTAATTTCATCTTCTTCCCAGACAACCAAACGCAACATCACTTTAAGCGGTGATGAATAGGTAATGCCACGTTGTTGGCATTCTTCAACGTCATATTTTGGCTTTTCAAGCACGTAAGACACATACTCAAGCACGGCCTTACCCGCAAAGTCATTGATTGGGAAGACAGATTTAAAGACTTCCTCAAGACCAATATCTTCGCGTTGATGAACAGGGATATCGCTTTGCAGGAAAATATCATAACTGCTGCGCTGAACATCAATCAGGTTAGGCATTTCTGCAACTTCTTCGATAGAACCGAAGCTGCGGCGAATACGTTTACGACTGTGAAGGGCTGTTACGCTTGATGCCATGGGGTGTATCCTTTGCCATATAGACGTTATTTAAAATTCTTTTACAAATTTGTTTTTAAGGTCGCCAAAGGCGGAACTCAAAAAACGGCTTTGGCACCGAGCGTAAAACACCCGGTGCCAGAGCAAATTATTATACGCCAGAAGGCGCGGTCATTACTTGACCTCGACAGATGCGCCAGCTTCTTCCAGCTTAGCTTTGATCTCGTCGGCTTCTTCTTTAGAAGCACCTTCTTTAACAGGCTTTGGTGCGCCTTCAACAAGGTCTTTTGCTTCTTTGAGGCCCAGACCTGTGATGCCGCGAACTTCTTTAATCACGTTGATCTTCTTGTCGCCTGCGGCGGTCAAGATCACGTCAAATTCGCTTTTCTCTTCAGCAGCACCGCCAGCGTCACCGCCGCCAGCAACAGCAGCAACTGCAACAGGTGCAGCAGCAGCAGATACGCCCCACTTGTCTTCCAGAAGTTTTGCCAATTCGGCAGCTTCCAGAACGGTCAGGGCAGAAAGGTCTTCAGCAAGTTTTTCAATATCAGCCATTTTTATCTCCTTAGGCTTGAACTATCTCTTTGTGTGCGATCTTTAGATATACGCTCACGCTTGTTCTGACTTGGCTTGGATCACTCGAGCCAGCTGAGATGCTGGGGCTTGAGCAACGCGGGCAAGTTTTGTAGCAGGTGCTTGAAGAAGCCCAACCATTTTTGCCCGAAGTTCATCAAGAGATGGCAATTTAGCCAGTGCTTCAACACCAGCCTTGTCCAACACCTGTTCGCCAATGGCGCCACCGATGATGGTCAATTTGTCATTCTCTTTGGCAAACTCCACAAGAACTTTCGCGGCGGCCACAGGGTCTGATGACGTGCCAATGGCAGTCGGACCTGTAAACGCGTCGGTCAAATTCTCATATGCCGTATCCTTCAGTGCCAGTTTGGCAATGCGGTTTTTGGTGACTTTATAAGCCGCTCCATTTGCCCGCATCTTGCCACGCAAGTCACTGCTTTCAACAACAGTCAGCCCAACCTGATGAGTCACAATCACTGTTGTGGCCTCATTGAAGGTTGCGTGCAGCGTATCGATCAGTTCCGCTTTTTCGGTTCTATTCACCGATCGTCTCCGCTTGTTATGGGAACACATCCTATAATGATGGTCCCGGTTGCACGAAGGATGGTGCATGATTGCGCCATCCCATGGCCTGCCCATAGTTCAAGCGAAAAATTTCGCTCTCCCCGTCTGAATAGGATTTTAAGTCTTGCCCCTTAGCAATGCTCTTGAGCGTGACCCCTATCGTCTTGGACAGGTGGAGGCCGAAGCCTCCTCTCCACCCGATTGCTCGGATGAAATTCAAATCAACAGAACTGGATTAAACAGCCTGTGCCGGATCAACTACAACGCCAGGGCCCATGGTGGAACTGACAGCGATCTTTTTGACGAAAACGCCTTTTGCACCGCTTGGACGGGCTTTATTCACCGCATCAATAAACGCGGCAGCGTTTTCTTTTAACTGGTCTGCACTGAAACTGGCTTTACCGATCCCTGCATGGACGATCCCAGCCTTTTCAGCACGGTACTGAACTTCACCTGCTTTCGCAGCATTAACAGCCGCGGTCACGTCAGGGGTTACCGTGCCAAGTTTCGGGTTAGGCATCAGGCCTTTAGTGCCGAGGATTTTACCCAAGCGGCCAACAACACCCATCATATCAGGAGTTGCGATCACACGGTCAAAATCAAGGCGACCACCCTGAATTTCTTCAGCCAGATCTTCAGCACCAACAACATCAGCGCCAGCCTTTTTGGCTTCTTCGGCTTTGTCGTCGCGGGCGAAGACAGCAACACGCATGGTCTTGCCTGTGCCGTTTGGCATGGCAACAACACCGCGAACCATCTGGTCCGAATGGCGAGGATCAACACCAAGGTTCATTGAAATCTCAATGGTCTCATCAAAATTGGTGCTGGCAGAACCTTTGATCAAATCAATCGCTTCAGCCAGTGAATATTGGTTGTTGCGGTCGATTTTTTCGTAAGCCGCTTTCAGTTTCTTACCTGCCATGATTTACTCCGTCACTTCCAGGCCCATCGCACGAGCCGAACCTTTTACCATCTGAACAGCACCGTCTTGGTCAACAGCGTTCAGATCAGCCATTTTCTTATCTGCAATTTCACGCACCTGATCCATGGTGATTGTGCCAGCAACGGCGCGACCAGGGGTTTGACCACCTTTGGCGAGACCAGCAGCCTTCTTCAGGAAGAAACTGACAGGCGCTTGCTTCATCTCAAAGGTGAATGACTTGTCCTGATAGACCGTAATGGTCACCGGAATAGGCATGTTCTTTTCCATGCTATCTGTCGCTGCATTAAATGCCTTACAGAATTCCATGATATTGACACCACGCTGACCGAGCGCAGGACCAACTGGAGGCGACGGGTTGGCGGCGCCTGCTGGAATGTTCAGTTTAATGTAACCTTCAATTTTCTTAGCCATTGTTTAATCCTTTTATCCTCGGGGCCAATTCAGTGGCCCATCGGGGTAAAGCGCTTCCTCAGCATCAAAGCGGTGGTTAAATTTTTTCCACCTGTGAATATTCCAGATCAACAGGCGTTGACCGCCCAAAGATCGACACTGTCACTTTCAGACGTGACTTATCTTCATCAACTTCTTCAACATAACCGTTGAAAGAAGCAAACGGACCATCTGACACGCGAACTTCTTCACCAACTTCAAACATAATGTCTGTGCTTGGACGCTCAACGCCCTCAGTCAATTGTTTGATCAGCCGTTCGGCTTCAGCATTGGTGATCGGAACAGGCTTGCCATTAGCGCCCAAGAACCCGGTCACGCGGTTTTGCGATTTAACGATATGCCAAGACTGATCGGTCAATTCCATTTTCACCAGAATATACCCGGGGAAGAATTTCCGTTCCGATTGGACTTTGGCGCCACGGCGCATTTCGGTGACTTCTTCGGTTGGCACAAGTACATCTTCAATCTGGTCTTCAAGACCATGACTGACCGCTTGTTCCCGAATTGCCTGTGCGACTTTTTTCTCAGACCCTGAGAAAACATGCACAACATACCAGCGTATTGCCATCGACCTAATCTCTGCTCACATTAAAGTGCAGTGCTTGCGCCCTGCCCTTAGCCGCCAAACCCTAAAACCAACTGCACAAGATTCGATAGAATCCAGTCCACAAGCAAGAAGAACGCGGCCGCAATAAAGGTCATCACCAAAACAGTAATTGTTGAGGTGACGGTATCGCGTCGCGTTGCCCAGGAAATACGGCCAATTTCTTGCCGTACCTGTCTAACAAATTGTGCAGGTGATACTTTAGCCATCACGTTTAACTCACGCAAGCCCTAACTTAAATGGTTTCCATAATTCAGCCCGTATCCGACCATGGTTGCAAAACTCAAGTCGAAATGGGAGGAATGATTGGCGGTTTCTACATCAGGCAACCGCGATATGCAAGCCCTATCATGCCGATTTATTGGGATTTTTTCATCGTGCCGTGTTTAGAGCATCAACAGCCGCGGTCAGATTGGTAACCTCCTGCTGAGGTGGTGAAGACAATTTATCCCAAATCTTTTGGCCACGATTAACCCAAATGGTGCGGAAACCAAACTGTCTGGCCCCTGCAATATCCCAGTTATTCGATGAAAAAAACAACACATCTTGAGGCTGGCAATCATACTGATCGGTCACCATGCTATACACTTTCGGGTCAGGTTTATAACATTGCAGCGAATCAACGCTTAAAATACCGTCCAACAGCCCTTTAATCCCGGCTGATTGCAAAGCGGTATTCAGCATCTGTGGATCACCATTGGACAGCACCGCCAATGGATGCCCTTCTGATTTGAGACGCGCCAACACATCAGGCACTTCATCAAAAGATGAAAGATGCAAATATAAATCCAGCAACGTCTGGCGCATTGCGTCATCATTAATGTCAAATTCTTCAAGCGTGACATCCAGCGCATCGCAGGTGATTTGCCAAAACGGTTTATAATCCTGCATCAGCGACCGCAGCCAAGAATAACTCAATTGCCGTTCCCGCCAGCGGGCCGATAATTGCGGCCAAATCGCCTCTAATTGAGGGTGGGTTTTCAGCGCTTGGCGTGCCGCCGCATCAACATCCAGCAACGTGCCATAAACATCAAAAACAAGAGGCATGATTATTCCTTCATTCTGATCAAAACAACGTTTTAAGGCTATTTCAGCCGATAGCCCCATTCGTTGACTTTATCCTGCACGGCAAAATAGCCGTTCACAAAAGGCATAAACCACGGGTCACCATCATAAAGCGGGATTTTTTGAGGCGGTTTATCATAGAAAACGCTGGTCTGGTTGCTCATCCCCATGGCCAATTCAGCGGTTTTCTTACCCAGCCACCGCGCCCAGACTGTGCCAGAACCAGCATAGCCCGCAGCGTAATAAACCCCATCTTCTTTAAACATGGCCGGCAATTGACGTTGATTAAACGCAACATTCCCCAGCCAGCAATAATCAATATTATGATGTGCCAATTCAGGCAGCATATCGACCAATTTGTTTTTCAGAAACGCAACCGAACGGCCAGACGGCTCAAGCCGGTCAAAACTGCGCGCGCCCAAAAGGATACGATCTTCATCAGGCACGGGGCGGAAATAGCAGGATAATTTTGCCGTATTGCCATACATCCGCATCCCGGGCATCAATTCTTTGACACGTTTTTTGCCTAATTTTTCTGTCACGATAATACAGGATTGGATCGGCACCACGCGTTGCCTTAGAAACTTGCCAAAAGGCTGTTTCGTGCCGGTATAACCATTGGTCGCCACGATCACCTGACGGGCGCGGATAGTGCCCCTAGACGTCCGCACCAATTTGGCATCTTTATTGTCGCTGCTGTTGTCATCTTCAATCGCCTCAACAATTGTTCTGGAAATGATCTCAGCCCCGGATGCGGCGACCACCCGCAACAGCCCCGCAAAGAATTTGCCGGGGTGAAACCCGCCGATCTCACGCCTCAGCAAACCGCCATAGAAACGATCTGTTTTGATCTCATCATGCACCCGATCGCGGGGGATCAACTCAACATCATGGCCGGGAATAGCGTTAAGCGCATCGCATTGATGCCCCATTTTATCATAATCTTTTTGCGATAGCGCGCCGTTGAAATGCCCGGCTTTAGTGATCTGACAGTCAATTTTTTCATCATCACAAAATTTCACCAGATCAGCACGCGCTTCAATCCCTTCGCCATAGACGTTATCGGCGTAATCTTTGCCATAACGTTGCGACAGAACAGCATGGGGGATGCGGATATGGCCACTGCAAATCCCGCCATTGCGGGTTGATGCGCCAAAGCCAGGGCGACCCGAATCAATAATCGCCACCGAACGGCCTTGGCGGGCGGCGGTCAGGCCTGCGGACAGGCCCGTAAACCCCGCCCCCACCACCAAGAGGTCAACCTCATGGGGCATGTGTTCCGGCATTGGCGTGGTAAGGTCTTCGTCAATATCCCACCAATATGAGCTTAGTTTCATCACGATCTCCTGTAAGGATCATGATATCACCTTCGTTCATTTAGCGAAATGATTTAACCTTCCGCCTGACCAAAAGCGCCTAGTTTAACGCCATAATCAGCCGCCACCTGATAATCAGGGTCATCATCACTATCGATCATCAACTGGCCTGAGCGGGTCAGCAATTGATGGCAATCACGGGTCAAATGGCGCAGTTTTACCTCTTTGCCAGCATCGTGATATTTCTGGGCAATATCTTCAATCGCTTGCAATGCCGATTGATCCACCACCCGCGAGGCGGCGAAATCAATCACCACCACATCAGGGTCGTCTTTGACTTCGAACAATTCCCGAAAACTGGTGACCGAACCAAAGAACAACGGGCCTTTGATCTCATAAACAAGCGCGCCCTTTTCCCGAACAGAAGGCCGTGTTGAGGCGGTGATCTGTTTCGCCGCATTCCACGCATAGACCAATGCCGACAGAATAACCCCAACCACAACAGCAATCGCCAAATCAGCCATCACCGTCACAACAGTCACAACAATAATGACCAAAGCATCAGACCGTGGCACTTTGAATAAGGTTTTAAGAGATGACCAAGCGAAAGTGCCGATCACCACCATGAACATGACCCCGACCAAAGCCGCGATCGGTATTTCTTCGATCAGAGGTGACGCGACCAAAATAATCGCCAGCAAGAATAAAGCAGCGGCTATGCCCGCAATTCTTGTGCGGCCGCCTGATTTTACATTGATCATCGACTGGCCAATCATGGCACAACCGCCCATGCCACCAAAAAACCCTGTCACCAGATTGGACGCGCCTTGGGCAACACATTCCTGAGACGCCCCGCCACGCTGTTCGGTCATCTCCCCCACCAGATTCAGCGTCAAAAGGCTTTCGATCAATCCAATGGCCGAAAGGATCAGCGCATAGGGCAGAATAATGATCAATGTTTCCATTGATATTGGCACTTGTGGGATGGCAAACGCTGGCCATTGGCCGGATAAACTGGCCAAATCCCCCACCCTTGTGACATCAAGGTCAAAGAAAATGACCAACAGGCTGATGCCCGCAATCGCCGCCAAAGGCGCGGGAATAATTTTCGTCAGCCGTGGCGTCACCCAGATCAACGCCATGGTCAAAGCCACCAGACCAAGGGTTGTGTATAATTCCGCCCCACTGACCCATGTCTTTTCGCCTGATGCGGAAATGGATTTGAACTGCTCCAACTGGGCAAGGCCAATGACAATCGCAAGGCCGTTAACAAACCCCAGCATCACAGGATGCGGCACCATGCGGATAAATTTACCCCAACGCAAGAAGCCCGCAATTAATTGCAAGACCCCCATCAAAACAACCGTGGCAAAGAGATATTCAACCCCATGCTGGCTGACCAGTGAGACCATCACCACCGCCAGCGCCCCTGTCGCGCCTGAAATCATCCCCGGGCGACCACCGATCAAGGCGGTGATCAAGCCGACAAAAAACGCCGCATAAAGCCCCACCAAAGGCGCAACGCCTGCAACAAAAGAAAACGCCACCGCTTCGGGCACTAAGGCCAGCGCAACCGTCAGGCCTGATAATAAATCAATGAGCGTTTGCCGGCTGGAAAGATGGGCAGGAATAACTTGAGACCCTGTACCATAGAGATAGGACGGCAAAAAAGATGACATTTTCATGGGATAAACTTTGGTAAACGTATTAAAAATGGGCTTCAAAAAAACCGTGAACGATATGCAAAAAAGCCCCTAGGTATGCACCCAAGGGCTTTTTTTTAAATGGCAGGAGTGGAGGGACTCGAACCCCCAGCCCCCGGTTTTGGAGACCGGTGCTCTACCAATTGAGCTACACTCCTAAGCTCAACATTACTTCGTGATGCCAGATACGACACCAGCACCGACGGTGCGGCCACCTTCGC
>WTHX01000011.1 GCA_011522975.1 Alphaproteobacteria bacterium
ATGATATTGCCCAGACGTTCCGTGACGCCCATCAGCATTTAGACCCTGATCGCCCCATGGATACAGCCGAGGCTTTGACCGAAGAAGCCCGCCAAGAATTGCGTGAAAAATATGGCGCCGCCGATGCTGGGATTACAGGCGCTAACTTCATGATCGCCGAAACAGGCTCAACCATCATTGTCACTAATGAAGGCAATGGTGATTTGACCCAAACTCTGGCCAAAACCCATATCGTTGTGGCGTCCATGGAAAAGATACTGCCGACCATGGATGATGCGGGCGTGATGCTCAGGTTACTGGCACGTTCCGCGACAGGCCAAGATATGAGCGTTTATACAACGCTTTCAAGTGGGCCTCGCCGCCCTGGGGATTTGGATGGGCCTGATGCGTTTCATGTCGTGATTGTTGATAATGGCCGCAGTAAAATGCTGGCTGGCAGTGAACGTGAAATGTTGCGCTGTATTCGGTGTTCGGCTTGTCTTAACCATTGCCCTGTTTATTCGTCCATTGGTGGCCATGCCTATGGCTGGGTTTATTCAGGGCCTATGGGTAAAGTGTTAACGCCATCATTGGCCGGGCTGGATAAAGCCCCTGATTTACCCAATGCATCCAGTTTCTGCGGCAAATGCCAAGAAGTTTGCCCCATGCGTATCCCACTGCCGAAATTGATGCGCAATTTACGGGCAAAGCAGGTGGAACAAAAAATCACACCATTGAAGCAAAGAATGATGCTCTCGCTTTGGGCATCATTGGCGTCGCGTCCAAAACTCTACCGGATGGTGACTGGCATGATGACCAAGACATTATCGCGGCTTGCTGGCCAACGCCGTGTTTTCCGTTGGATGCCATTTATTGGTGATTGGGTTCAATCGCGGGATCTCATCGCCCCAGAAGGCGGCAGTTTCTTTGAACGTTACAAAGCGTCCAAAGGAGATGACCATGCTTGAGGCTAGGAATGATCGCGCTGAAATTTTCGCCCGACTGAAAGCGGCAAATACAAATCGCGATAAAACCCCGCACCCTGGCGCGGTCAAACCGCCTAAGCGGGCCAATAAAAAAGGCCAAGCCAAACTCGATCAATTTATTGAAGCGGCGACAACCCAATATGCAACAATTGATGATGTTGCCAGTTTTGCGGATATCCCAGCGGCTATGGCCACATGGTTGCGGGGACAAAACCTGCCGCAAGATTGCGTCATCGCCCCTATTTTGCAGGATTTGGATTGGTCAGCACAATCAGGCCTTGCACCAAAATTTGGTCCCGCCACCACCGCAGATATGGTTGGGGTCAGCGTTGCTTTTGCAGGGGCTGCGGAAACAGGCACGGTGATGATGATTGCCAATGAAGCGACGCCAACAACATTAAATTTCGTTCCTGATGTTGAAATTATCGCCATCAGCAAAAAAGATATCGAAGCAGGTTTAGAGGGCTGTTGGAAGCAATTGCGCCAATGGAAAAAAACCAACCCCATGCCAAGGGCGGTCAATTTTATCACTGGCCCTTCAAGAACGGCTGATGTTGAAGCCACCATGGTCTTAGGCGCCCATGGCCCAAGACGATTGCATTTGATTCTGGTTGATGAGGCGTCACCATGGCGAAAAAATCCCTAGATGATGATGATATCACCCTGTGGAAGAAAGTTGCGGAAACGGTCACGCCAATAGCCCGGGAAGATTTTATTATTCCTGAGCCTTTGGTTTCTTCTTCGCCGGTTAAACCTGCGATCTCGCCAAAGGTTAAACCTGCTCAGCCGCAAGCAGCCCGCCCTCAAGTGAAAAAGATACAACCTTCATTATTGCCGGCTGATCTCGATCAAAAAGGCTATGGCGGCATTTCGCGTGCGGCGGCTAAATCCATGAAATCAGGGCAATCGGGTTATACCAAGAAGATAGACCTCCATGGCTCAAATCTGGCGGATGCCCATCGGAAATTGAAATCCTTTGTGCTCTCTGCCGCTGCCGAAGGCCATCGCCATATTTTGGTGATTACGGGTAAAGGCACAGCCAATAAAGGGGTGATCCGAACAAACCTGCCAATTTGGTTAAATGAAGCGCCTTTATCCGCCCATGTGATTGCCTATTGCCAAGCCCAGATCAAAGATGGCGGTGCCGGGGCGTGGTATGTCAATTTAAGGCGGCGCGGATGACACCTTTCGGCAATCAATTGCGTCAGTTGCGCCAAGAGAAAGGCATCACCATGGCGGTGATGGCCAAAACCCTTGGGGTGACATCCGCCTATTTATCGCAATTGGAAACGGGCAAGAAAGGCCAGCCTTCTGCGGTAATGGTCGATCGTATCTGCGCCATGTTGGGGTTGATCTGGGATGATGCTGAAGCGTTGAAAGATTTGGCACGCCTTTCCAAGCCGCGGGCTGTGATCGATACATCAACCCTAGGTCCAGAGGCCACAAGAGCGGCTAATCTGATGGCAGAAGTGTTGCCGCGGGTGGATGACGATGAAGCCAAATTAATGGCTGAATGGCTAAATGAACGTCGCCAGAGCCTATAAAACCCCCATAAAAAATCACTTGTTTTCAACATATTAACGCAAATGTCTGGTCAAATGCCCTGCACCCTGCTAGTTAAATGCCATCAATAATGGTCAGCCCTCTATAATTTTGCGGCTTATGACTATGGAGTATGACATGGCTAATAAGGCAAATGACATGACACGGCAGGGGAAAATTTCCCGCAAAACCAAAGAAACTGAAATTGATGTCAGCATCACTATTGATGGCACTGGCAGCGCAACAATGGATACAGGGATTGGTTTTTTTGACCATATGCTTGATCAATTGGCACGCCACAGTTTGATGGATATCACGGTTAAGGCCAAAGGTGATCTGCATATTGATACCCACCATACGGTTGAAGATTGTGGTTGGGCGTTAGGGTCTGCTTTTGCCCAAGCCATGGGTGATCGTAGTGGCATCTGCCGGTATGGTCATTTTGATCTGGCGATGGATGAAGCCCTGAGTCGCGTGGCCTTGGATGTATCAGGCCGGCCGTTTTTGGTCTGGCGGGTGGATATGCCTATCCCACGTTTGGGTGATATGGACACTGAAGTTTTCCGTGAGTTTTTCCAAGCCTTCAGCCAAGCCGCTGGCATCACGCTTCATATTGAAAATGCTTATGGCGTCAATGCCCACCATATTATTGAGTCTTGCTTCAAGGCAGTGGCGCGGGCGCTCAGGATGGCGGTTGCGATCGACCCTCGTGAAGCTGGGCGCGTGCCGTCCACCAAAGGTGTTTTGGGCGGGAGTATGTAGCCATGCAAGTTGCTGTGATCGATTATGGATCCGGCAATCTGCATTCAGTGTTGCAATCGCTTAAAACGGCTGTTGCGGGCGCAGGTTTGCCCCATAATTGTTTTTTAACCCATGATGCTGCTGCTGTTGCTGCTGCCGATTATATCGTTTTGCCTGGTGTTGGCGCTTATGCTGATTGCGCCAAGGGCTTGGCCGAAGTCGATGGCATGATGGCTGTTCTCCAAGAGATGGTGATTGAAAAAGCCCGTCCGTTTTTGGGGATTTGTGTTGGCATGCAATTGATGGCCGAACGCGGTATGGAAGATGGCGCGACAACTGGTTTGGGCTGGATTAAAGGTGATGTTGATAAACTCACGCCAAAACAGCCATCAGACCAACCGTTGAAAATTCCGCATATGGGGTGGAATGGCTTGATTTTGCATCAACCGCATCCTGTCTTTGATGGCGTCAATAATGGCGATGCTGTTTATTTTGTGCATAGTTATCACCTGACGTCAGGCGATGATGATCAATTGCTGGCGGCGGCTGATTACGGCGGCCCTGTTGTTGCCGCAATTGGCCTGCAAAATATGGTTGGAATGCAATTTCACCCTGAAAAAAGCCAAGAGATTGGCCAACGCTTGCTGAAAAATTGGCTCAACTGGAAGCCTTAATCACCCAAGAGATCACGATGCCTGAAACGACACGTAAACCTATAATAACGGTAGAAACCATCACCAATCTAGAAAATGGTGATCTGCATGAACTTTGCGATGCCACCGAAGTTGCCATTGAAGATGGTGGTGGTTTTGGCTGGTTAAAGCCGCCAGCGCGAAAACTACTCGAAGATTATTGGCGCGGGGTTATGTTGATCCCTGAGCGGGTGTTGATCGTTGGGCGGGTTGATGGCGTGGTGGCATCTTCATGCCAGATTGTTCGACCGCCAAAAAACAACGAAGCGCAAAAATTTACCTGCCAATTGACAACCTTCTTTGTCGCGCCTTGGGCGCGCGGCCATGGCTTGGCTCCCGGCATGCTTGATGAAGCCGAAGCCTTTTCACGAAGCGAAGGGTTTAAGACCATTACGCTGGATGTTCGTGCCACCCAAGATAGCGCGATCCGCCGGTATGAAGGCGCGGGTTTTACTCGTTTTGGCACGCATCCTAAATACGCGCTGGTCGATGGCGACTATATCCCAGGCTATTATTATTTTAAGGAAATCAAATGAATCTTTACCCTGCCATTGATATTAAAAATGGGGCTTGCGTTCGTCTTCTCTATGGTGATTTCGAAAAGATCACCACCTATAACGAAGACCCAGGCGCTCAAGCGGAAGAATTTGTTGCCGCAGGTTGCCGTTGGATTCATGTGGTTGATCTCGATGGCGCTGTCGAAGGCGGGGCTGTTAACCGTGATGCTGTCGCAGCGATTTTAAACGCGGGTTTGCCAGTACAGCTTGGCGGCGGTATTCGTGATATGGCGGGGGTTGAACATTGGATCAACCAAGGCATCAGCCGCGTTATTTTGGGGACTGCGGCGTTGAAAAACCCGCAATTGGTCAAAGACGCGGCGCGCGAATTCCCTGGCAAGATTGCTGTTGGTGCTGATGCACGCGGCGGTATGATCGCGGCTGAAGGTTGGATTGAAACCACGGATATGCCGGTCTTAGATTTGGTCAAACGATTTGAAGATTCAGGTGTTGCGGCGGTGATCTTTACCGATATTGGTCGTGATGGGGCTTTAACAGGCGTTAATCTGGAGGCGACAGCGGCATTGGCACGGGCGACTTCAGTTCCAGTGATTGCATCCGGTGGCGTGGCGTCAATTGACGATATCCACGCCCTTGCCCAAGATGATAGCGGGATCGATGGCGTGATCACTGGCCGTGCGATTTATGATGGTCGTCTTGATCTGGCCGAAGCTTTAACGGTATTGGACGCCAACTCATGTTAGCCACCCGCGTCATCCCTTGCCTTGATGTCAGCAATGGCCGTGTTGTCAAAGGCATCAATTTTGTTGATCTGGTGGATGCCGGTGATCCTGTTGAACAGGCCAAAGTCTATAATGACGCTGGCGCTGATGAATTGTGCTTTCTTGATATCACCGCCAGCCATGAAGGGCGCGACACGATATATGATGTGGTGCGCCGGACGGCGGCAGAATGTTTTATGCCGTTAACGGTTGGCGGTGGTGTGCGTACGGTCGATGATTATCGCACGCTATTATTGGCAGGGGCGGATAAAGTTTCGGTCAATTCTTCGGCGGTGAAAGATCCTGATTTATTGGGACGGGCGGCGTCACGCTTTGGCAGTCAATGTGTTGTTCTGGCAATTGATGCCCGCCGTAATGAAGCCGGGAAATTCGAAGTCTTTACCCATGGCGGCAGAACGCCGACAGGGATTGATGCCATTGAATGGGCGAAAGATGGCGCCCGCCGTGGTGCGGGAGAAATTCTGCTGACCTCAATGGATGCTGATGGCACTAAAGATGGTTTTGATTTGGAATTAACCCGCTTGGTTTCGCAATCTGTTTCCATTCCTGTGATCGCTTCTGGCGGGGCTGGTAATGCTGATCACATGGCAGATGCGGTGATCGAAGGTCAGGCTTCCGCTGTATTGGCGGCATCAATTTTCCATTTTGGTGAATTGACGGTTGATGAAGTCAAATCTGTCATGCAGGATCGAGGGATCGCGGTGCGCCGTGATAACCGTGTTTGCGTCACATGATCATTTGCGATTAAGGATAACACCATGTCAGCATCTCAAGATCACCAAAATCAGCATATTCTGGATGCGTTATTCGCAACGATTGAAGCCCGTCGTGGCGATAGCCCCGATGCGTCTTGGACAGCAAAATTATTGGCGGCAGCGCCAGAATTGCCGGTTAAAAAACTGATCGAAGAAGCCGGTGAAGTTTCTATTGAAGCCCTGAAAGGCGATGCACCCGCATTAACCCGTGAAGCGGCTGATTTGATTTATCACCTCATGGTTGTGATGGCGGCATCAGGCGTCACCGCTCAAGATGTATGGGCAGAACTTGAACGCCGCCAAGGGCAATCTGGTCTGGCTGAAAAAGCCAGCCGATAAACGCAATCCAGTAAAAAGGGGCATACCATGTCATATGATCCTGAAAATATTTTCGCCAAGATTCTTGAAGGCAGTATTCCGTCAACTGAAATTGATCAGACCGAAACAACCTATACATTTGCTGATATCAACCCCCAGGCTGCCACCCATGCGCTGGTGATTCCGAAAGGGGCTTATACGGATTTGACGGATTTCGCTGAAAAAGCCAGCGACAAAGAATTGGCCGATTGGGTGCGGGGGCTTGCCCAAGCCGCCAAAACCACTGGCGTTGCTGAGGCGGGCTATCGGGTGATTGTCAATATCGGTGACAATGGCCATCAAGAAGTCCCGCATTTGCATGGCCATGTCTTGGGCGGTCATGCCCTTGGCCCAATGCTAACAAAGCGCGGTTAACCCAAAAAAGTCAGGTTGCATAACCATTGATGATTTGTAACACTTAATACAACCTAAAAGTGTATAAATCATGCAATCTTCAATCCGCACCATGGCCTTTAATGGCATTGATACCATCCCTGTTGATGTTCAGGTGCATCTGTCAAACGGGATGCCCAGTATCGCCATTGTTGGCTTGGCGGATAAAGCGGTGGCGGAATCAAAAGAACGGGTGCGGGCGGCATTATCATCGATTGGTGTTGCTTTGCCCCCGAAACGGATTGCCATCAATTTGGCCCCTGCAGATATTAATAAAGAAGGCTCACATTATGATCTGCCCATCGCTTTGGGGTTAATGATGGCCATGGGGCTGGTGCCGGAAGATTCATGCCAAGATTTAGCCGTGATGGGGGAGTTGTCTTTAAATGGCAATATCGCTGCGGTGACAGGGGTTTTGCCCGCCGCCATTGGCGCGGCATCAGAAGGCATGGGATTAATCTGCCCCTATGATCGCGGTATTGAAGCCTCTTATGCGGGGGATATTGAAATTATTGCCGCCCCAAGCCTGACGGCATTAATCAATCATCTTAGGGGTGATCAAGTCTTGGCCCCACCAAAGCCAGGGTTAAAACCGCCTGCTCAGCCCCTTCCTGATATGGCTGATCTTGTGGGGCAATTTACAGCAAGGCGAGTATTAGAAATCACCGCGGCTGGCGGGCATAACCTTTTAATGATGGGCCCGCCCGGTGCAGGTAAATCCATGCTGGCGGCGCGCCTGCCGGGGATCATGCCTGAAATATCAGCCAGTGAAGCCTTGGATGTCACCATGATCCATTCAATTGCTGGTCAATTGCAGGATGAAAACTTGATCTGGCAAAGGCCTTTTCGTGACCCCCATCATTCCTCATCAGTTGCGGCATTGGTTGGTGGCGGTCATCGTGCCCGCCCCGGCGAGGTGAGCCTTGCCCATAATGGGATTTTATTTCTGGATGAATTGGCCGAATGGCCACGGGCGCATTTGGATTCTCTTCGGCAAACGATTGAAACCCATAAAGCCGTGGTCAGCCGTGCCAATCATCATGTCACCTACCCTGCCCGCTTCCAGTTGATCGCTGCTATGAACCCATGCCGTTGCGGCTTTCTGGGTGATCCCGCACGGGCGTGTTCACGTGCGCCTTTGTGCAGTCAGCAATATTTATCGAAAATATCAGGCCCCATGCTTGATCGATTTGATCTTTTGATCGAAGTGCCAGAAGTCCCGATCCATATGATGATGGATAAATCAGAACAAGAAACATCGGAAGATATTCGTGCCCGTGTTATGGCGGCACAACACAGAGCAAAAGCAAGCCGTCAACAGAACAAATTGAACGCAGATTTATCGCCTGATGAAATTGATGCCACCATCAAGTTAGATGACGCTTCAAGGGCGTTACTGCATCAAGCGGCAGAGAAAAACGCACTATCAGCACGGGGGTTTCATCGGGTCTTGCGTGTCGCAAGAACGATTGCTGATTTGGCCAATGATGATGAAATGAAAGATGTTCATTTGGCAGAAGCCTTACAATATCGCCGCCATGCCACGGAAAGTTAAATCAGCATTTGGCTTCGATGGCATCCCAAATATTGACCGCCAAATTGACACCAGTGAAGCGTTCAATCTCACGCAATCCTGTGGGTGAGGTGACATTAATTTCGGTCAAATAACCGCCGATCACATCAATCCCCGTAAACAGCAATCCACGATCACGGAGCAAAGGGCCGATGGCTTCGGCGATACGGTGATCATGATCATCAAGGTCAATTTCCGCAGGCGTGCCGCCAACATGCATATTGGATCGGGCTTCACCTTCGGCCGGCAATCGGTTGAGCGCGCCAACAGCCACGCCATCCACCAGAATAACCCGCTTATCTCCCTGACGAACATCGGGCAGATATTGCTGAATCATCAATGGCGCACGGTCTTGGGCCAACATGACCTCCAATAAAGACGACAGGTTATCATCATCAGGTTTAATGTGGAAAATCCCAGCCCCGCCATTGCCGAAAAGAGGTTTGACGATAATGTTTTTGTAGGCCCGCCGAAATGCCCTGATATCATCTTCATTGCGGGACACTAATGTCGGTGGCAAGAGATCTGGAAAGGCTGTGATCAACAGTTTTTCGGGTGCATTCCGGACTTCAGTTGGGTTGTTCACCACCAGCGTTTCAGGATGGATATGGTCCAGCAGATGGGTGGCGGTGATATATTGCATATCAAACGGCGGGTCTTGCCGCATCAGGACAACATCACTTTTAATCAGATACCGCTGTTCTTTTTCACCTTCATTAAAGTGCTGGCCAATCTGATCAATAAATTCGGTTGGCTGGCCAGTCGCCAAAACAGAATCTTTCGGCAGGCGACCATTTTCCATATCCATGGATAAATCAGCAGGATGATAGACAAAAAGATCATGCCCACGGCGTTGGGCTTCAAGACCAAGGGCAAAGGTTGTGTCGCCGCGAATATCAATCCCAGCAATCGGATCCATCTGGATGGCAACGTGAAGTGACATCAGGTTTTATTCACGATCATCGTCAGAAATGCGAATATAATTCACAACATTAGTGGCAAAGCGTAATTCCCGCGCCAAGGCCACAACAGTGTTCATTTCTTCTTCAGAAGAAGCAATGCCAGTTAAGAAGACCGTACCATTGACAACATCAACAGAAAAATTGATCGATGAAACGCCCTGTTCTGCGATCAGTTTGGCGCGCAATTGAGCCGCCGCCGCAAGGTCTTTGGCGATATCTTTGATTGAAGATTTATCGCTGACTTCAATTTCATTGATCACTTCGATCACGCCACGGGTTTGCCATGCCAATTGCGTGGCTTCGACTTTATGTTCAGGTTGCTCAACAGCACCTGTCAGCAAGACTGCGCCATCATTGACGGAAACAGAGACATTGGTAAATAAAGAGGCATCAGCTTGCAGGAAACGATCCGCCAATTTAACCCTGATCACGCCATCAGAAATAGATGTGCCCAAGCCTTTTTCTGTATTGCCAGCCGCCACAGCCGCCGCTCCAACTCCAGCGACAGCGCCGACACACCCGGAAAGGCTCAACCCCAAAAGCACAACCATCATTTGCAACATGATGGATTTAACAGAAAACAAAGATGATGCTTTGGGCGACATTGTTTTGAGTGGCATTGCCAGAGACCTTTATTTTAAGAAATTTATCTTCTTTTATTGATGACGGAATGTGCAAAAAAACTCAACAAAAATCATGTGAGTAATAGATTATTTGTCGTTTTGGATAATGCTATTGGCAAACCACCATAGCTATCCTGTTGGGTGAACCACCACCAGATCAAATCTAATCTGCCGGTGATGATGTTCCGGATGATGGCTCCAATAATAATGCGCCGCTTTCAACAATCGTTTTTGTTGATGATGGGGCATCAGCATTTCAACCTGATCAAAGGCTTTGGATTTACGGCCAAGGCCATGGCGATATTTGACTTCTATGAAAAGCAACAAATCACCACGGCAGAAAATTAAATCAACCTCACCAAAAGGATTGCGGTGGCGATGCGCCAGTCGCCTGAACAAACAGAGCCGCAACAAGGCGCTGACCCAGGCTTCAGCCAAACGGCCTTTTTGCTCCGCTTGTTGTCTTTGGCCGGGTTTTATCACTATTCATCAGCAGGCGATGGATCGGGTAACGAAATGGCGATCTTATAAATATCTTTCTTCGCAAGTCCTATTTGTTCGGCAATCATTTGGCTGGCATCACGGCGGGAATAGCCATCCGCCAATGCGCGTATTATGCGCTGTTCGATATCATCTTCAGAAATATTTTGGTCTTGTTCCAAAGGCCCCAGCATCAACACCGCTTCACCTTTAAGCGATTGGCCTTTCAAATCCTCATAAAGGCTCATGACCGTGCCGTAATAAAAACTTTCATGCAGTTTGGTTAACTCACGCGCCACCACGGCTTGCCGTTCGGGGTAAAGATCAGTCATCACTTCAAGCGTAGCGGCTAGCCTTTTAGGGCTTTCGTAAAACACCAGGGTCGAAGGAACGACAGAGAGGCTTTCCAAGAGATCTCGTTTTTTCTTACCACTTTGAGGCAGGAAACCGCCAAAATAAAACCGATCGGTCGGCAGGCCAGAGGCGGCAAGCGCCGATAAAACAGCCGAAGCCCCCGGCAAAGGCGTGACAGGGATCTTGGCTTTGATGCAGGCCGATACTAGCCGATATCCCGGGTCTGAAATCAAAGGCGTGCCGGCATCACTGACCAAGGCGACGGTTTTACCCCCTGCCATGGCATCAACAAGACCTTTGATCACATGGTCTTTGCTATGGTCGTGATAGGCCGCCAGTTTTTTAGGCGTAATGCCAAGCCGTGATAACAACAACCCTGTATGGCGGGTATCTTCACAGGCGATAATATCTGCCGAAGCCAACATATCGCGGGCGCGCGGTGTTAAATCCCCTAAATTGCCAATTGGCGTGGCGGTGACAGCCAACCCTTTGAATGATGATGGAAGATCAGATGACATGAATAGGCTCTAACAGGGTTGGTGATGCGATGTTGGAAACATATTACCATAATTTTGCCATGGAAGTCTGTGATTTGATCATTGATGGAGACTAGAGTAATGTTAATTCCAGACCCATCCTAAAGGATAGGTATTAGAAAACGCTTATGATCAGCATAAGGAACACAGGTCTATAAAAATAGGCGCCCGCAAACGAATCATGACGAAAATGATCTTTACAATAACCAGTGTTTCTATTTTGGGAAAAACCATCGTCCCTAAAACTATGATTCAAAAAACCATGGCGATGGGAATTGTCATGTTGCTGGCGGCTTGCGGTGAAAACCCGCCGCCTGTAGTTTCAGCACCGAAAGCACCACCAGTGGTCGAACCTGAAATAACGGCCCAAGCCGAAACCATACCCTCTGAGCCGGCGATCAGCATCACCACCTATGATGATGATGAAGAAACTCCGCCCGAAGAAACAATCGCCAGTATCATTGCGCAATTAAAATTAACCGCCCCTGATAAAGCGCAAAAAGATGATACATTGGAAATTTCAACCGCTTTAACCCAGTCGACATTAAAACCATCTGTTCCTGCGGCCCCGCCGCCAAATAATGTCATCTGGACGCTTGATACCGATCAGGCGGGTGCTGATCAAACCGCACCCACCACCGCGATTATTCCAGAAGGTCAAGACCCATCACTGGCGGCGGATGCTTTGGCGGCGGCGTTTGCCATGGTCAAGCGTTCAGCCAAATTGGATGATCAATTGATTTTGCCTGAAACTGCTGGAACAGCGATTGTGGCTAAAAGTGAAAAAACATTGCGGGCGGCGGTGTTATTGCCTCTTTCAGGGCCCGCGCAAAAAATAGGGGTGGATATTCGGCGTGGGGCTGAACTGGCGATCTTCACCCTCGATAACCCCAATATTGATCTGACTTTTCATGACACGTCACAAGATGTTGCCGCCGCGGTAACTTCTGCGATTGAACAGAATGCAGATTTGATCATCGGGCCGTTGTTTTCTGAAAATGCTCGCCGCGCCAGACCATTGGCCGCCATGGCGAATATGCCTATCCTGACCTTTTCAAATGACAGTACAGTTGCCGGCCAAGGCGTGTGGTTAATCGGTCAAACGCCCGAACAAGATATTGATGTTGTTTTGACCAAGGCACTCAACGAAGTTGAACCCATCGATAAAGACGCAAGATCAATGCCAAATCTGGTGATCATCGCTCAAGATAATGACTACGGCACACGGATCAGCCAATCCGCCATTTCACTTTTGAAAAACAAAGGTGGTGCAACCGCAGACTTGATGGTGATTAGTGATGATGTGTTGATGGATGAAAAAGCCTTAAGGCAATCGATTAAAAACCTGACAGGATGGCTGCCGCCATCATCAACAGGTAAGGTTAAATTGCCCAAATATGACATGGTTTTACTGGCCGGGCATGAAGCCTTCAGCCTTCGGGTTGCCCCGGTTTTGTCTTGGTATGACCTTGACCCTGAAAAGGTTCAATTCATCGGCCCATCGACGTGGAATAATGCCGCTATTTTGCAAGAACCATCATTGAAAAACGGATGGTTCGCGGATGTCCCGCAAGACAATCAAAACCGGTTCCAACAAATCTGGAAAGATCACTTTGATGAAACGGCGTCAAAGCCAGCGATCTTGGCTTTTGATGCGATTGCCTTGGCCAGCACCCTCAATAATGATAACCCCCAATTGATGGTCACCACTTTGACCCAAGACCAAGGCTTTTCAGGGTTCAGTGGATTGTTCCGTTTTAATCAGGATGGTTCAAACACCCGTTTGCTGGAAATCAGGCAAATCAATGCTCAGGATACAGATATTGTGTTCCCTGCTGGCAAAAGGTTTTAGCCTTTAACCCGAATGATCTTGGGTCAAATGCTCAATTACCGTGTTCAGCAATGGCCGGCCTTGGTCTGTCAGCCGCAAATAGCCATCTTCCATTGCGATAAAATCAGCCGCGATCAATTGCTCCATCGCCTTTTCATTTCCCCAGCCTGAAATTGGCCCGGCCATATCAATGATGCGATTAAGATGAACCCCTTGATGCAACCGCAATCCCATCATCAAGGCTTCATGGGCAAAATCGATCATGCTGTCTTCCGTATACTGGTCAATCGCATGGTCCTGGCGCATGACATCATCCAGCCAAGCGGCGGGGTCACGGCGGCTTCGGCTTTCCATCCGTTTGCGATCCACCCAAAATCGTCCATAAGCCCCAGGTCCAATCCCTAGCCAGTCATAGGCCTGCCAGTAAATCAGGTTATGGCGGCTTTCTTGCCCTGGCTTGGCATGGTTTGATATTTCATAAGCGGGGCAGCCCACAGCCATGGTCATGTTTTGGGTCATGTCATAAAATATTCGCGCCTCATCAGCATCAGGAACATTTAATAACCCCCGCTGATGGCGGCTGTAAAATGCCGTTCCTGGTTCAAGCGTCAATTGATAAAGCGACAGATGATCCAGCCCAAGGGCAAGAATATCATGCAATTCATCGCGCCATTCATCCGGCGTTTGATCTGTTCTGGCATAGATGAAATCCGCCGAAACACGGTTGAAAATCTGGCGGGCGTGATCAAGAGCCTTAAGCGCTTCCTCCGCTGAATGTTCCCGCCCCAAATATGTAAGCCCATCGGATTTTAGAGACTGAATGCCCATGGAAAGTCGATTGGCGCCAGCGTCATGAAATAACTTCAACCGTTCGGCTTCTACGCTGGTTGGGTTGGCTTCCATGGTGATCTCAATATCATGGGGGACGGTAAAAATATCGCGGGCAGCGGTGATGATTTTCGCCATGGTCTCCGGCGCCATTAATGATGGCGTGCCGCCGCCAAAGAAAATACTGCTTAGCGTGTGGTTTTGTTTTTGGGCCCGTTCCGCATGATGATGCAATTCTCGCACCATGGCATCGGCCCATTTGTCATGGTCAACCGATTGGGCAACATGGCTGTTAAAATCACAATAGGGGCATTTCGACAGGCAAAACGGCCAATGAACATAAAGCGCCAGTGGCGTTTGACTGGCATCTGCCATGATCAATTGACCTTTTTTGTGTCTTGAAAACACCGGTCCAGCAATTGTTCAAAGGCTTTGGCACGGTGGCTGACACTATGTTTCCATTCAGGGTCAACTTCACCAAAGGTTTGGTCATATCCATCCAATTGGAAAACAGGATCATAGCCAAAACCATGGCTGCCCCGTGGGGGCCAGACAAATTGGCCATCAATAATGCCTTCAACCGTCTCATCATGACCATCGGGCCAAACAATGGATAATGCACAGACAAACCGGCAATGGCGGTTATCACTGCCTGATGCCAAAAACCCATCATAGACTTTTTGCATGGCCAGACCGAAATCTTTATCAGGCCCGGCCCATCGTGCGGAATAAAGCCCGGGGGCTTTGTTGATCGCCATCAATTCAAATCCGCTGTCGTCCGATAGCGCGGGAAAGCCGCTGGCGGTTGCCGCGGCCTTTGCTTTTAAAATCGCATTGCCTTGATAGGTATCTTCGGTTTCATCAGGTTCAGGCAAGTTCAGGTCACCTGCGCTCACCACCTCAAGGGCAAAAGGTTTCAGAAGCTCACGAATTTCGCGCAATTTGCCTTGGTTATGGCTGGCTAAGACAAGTTTGGATTCGGTTAATTGCCGCGCCATGCTCAAAGTCCATCCTTCACCGCTTGCCGCTGATATTCAGCCAAACGTGCAACGCCCTGTTCAGCCAGATCAAACATCGCGTTCATTTGGTCACGGCGGAAAGGGTTTTCTTCGGCTGTCATCTGAAGTTCAACGACGCCGCCATCAGCCGTCAGAATAAAATTAGCATCTGTTTCAGCCGAAGAATCTTCAGCATAATCCAAATCCAGAATGGCGGTGTTTTCAAGAATACCGCAAGAAATAGCTGCCACTTGATCAGTCAGAGGGTTGCGTGAAATTGACCCCGCCAAGAGCAGTTTTTCACAAGCCAGACTAAGCGCCACCCAAGCCCCAGTGATGGATGCGGTGCGCGTGCCGCCATCGGCTTGCAAAACGTCACAGTCAATTTTGATCTGGCGTTCGCCCAAAGCGGCAAGGTCAGTCACCGCCCGCAAAGACCGGCCAATAAGACGTTGAATTTCTTGGGTGCGGCCCGATTGCTTGCCGCGTGATGCTTCGCGATCGGTGCGGGTATGGGTGGACCGAGGCAGCATGCCATATTCAGCAGTAACCCACCCTTTGCCTGTGTTGCGAAGAAAGGGCGGCACTCGTTCTTCAACGCTGGCGCAACATAACACATGGGTATCGCCACATTTGATCAAGCATGATCCTTCCGCATAGGGGGAAAATCCAGGTTCCATGATAATTTCACGCAACTGGTTTTCGGCACGGCCACTGGGGCGCATCAGTCCTGACATTTAATTCTCCGATGAAATATATTTTGGGCACAAGGGCCGTATTGACGATCTGTTCTACCATATCTAATGTTGGCTTATGAACGATTATTTTGGCCATCCGTCTTCAAAATCAACACCGATCGAGTCATTGATTGGCGACAGCATCAATGACCGCGCCCATAATATATTCAAGCGGATCGTTGATCTTTACCTTGAGACGGGCTCACCGGTGGGGTCTAAATCAATCGCGGCAGGGATGGAAAACGCCTTGTCTTCTGCCAGTATTCGTTCAATCATGGCTGATCTTGAAAAAGCAGGGTTATTGTTTCAGCCCCATACATCATCAGGACGCTTGCCAACAGAAATTGGCTTAAGGCTTTTCGTCAATGGCTTGATGGAAATGGGCGGTGACCTGCCGCAGGAAACCCGAAGCCGAATTGATGCCGAATGTATGGCCAATGGCATTAGTTATAATGATGCGTTGGAACAAGCCACATCCGCGCTCTCAGGTCTGTCGCAATGCGCATCCTTGGTGATCTCACCGAAAATGGATGCGGTGATCCGCCATGTCGAATTTGTACCCCTTGGCAAAACCAAAGCGTTGGTGGTGATTGTCACGGGTTCAGGCCAAGTTGAAAACCGCATTATTGAATTGCCTTTGGGTTTGCCTGTATCAGCGCTGATTGAGGCGGGGAATTTTCTTTCAACGGCATTGGCAGGGTCAACCTTGGCGGAAGCTGGGGCAAAACTGAAAAAAGATATTGATATCAAAAAAGCCGAAATTGATGCTTTGGCCCGCAAAGTTGTTGATACTGGTTTGGCTATTTTTTCAGGCGATCAAACCAACCCCGGGTCATTGATCCTGCGTGGCCATGCCAATTTGCTGGAAGATGTTTCCGCCACCGAAGATTTGGACAATATCAAACGCTTGTTTGATATGCTGGAAGCCCGCGAGAACACGATGAATGTTCTGGATGCGGTGCAAAAAGGATCTGGCGTTCAAATCTTTATCGGGGCTGAAAATGCGCTGTTTCAAAACACCGATTGCGCCATGATCATTGCGCCGTATCAGGACAGCAACAATCAGATTGTCGGCGCGGTGGGGGTGATTGGCCCAAGGCGGATGAATTATGCCCGCATTATTCCCATGGTTGATTATACCTCAGGGGCGATCAGCAAAATGCTGGGGAATTGATCAATTCTTCCCAAAATCCATAAAAATCAGATGAAATCATGAAAAATCAGCCCTAGACCTTGTGAAATAGGTTCAGAGGCCCTACATACCCACAAGAATAATCTTGCGAATAGGTCTGATCATGGCTGATGAAAAACCCAATCAGGAAACTGAAGACGAAAACACCGCTGCTGCTGATGCAAAACAACCTGCTGAAGATCAGGTTGAAAACGCCGAAGGTGATGATGGTGATATTGAATTAGACCCGCTGACAGTTTTAGAAATGGAACGTGATGACCTGAAAGATCAGGCGTTGCGCGCTATGGCTGAAGTGGAAAATATGCGCCGCCGCACCGAACGTGAACTGTCCCAAGCCCGCCGTTATGGCCATGCCAATTTCGCCCGGGATTTATTGGCGGCGATCGATAACCTGAAGCGCGCCGTTGATGTTCTGCCCGAAGATCGGTCAGGGCTGGATGCCAATATGACCAATTTGGTGGTGGGTGTTGAAATGATCCATCAGGAAATCACCTCTGTTTTGGAACGTCATGGCATCACCATGATCAACCCTGAAGGTGAGAAATTTGATTACGACAAGCATCAAGCGATGTTTGAAGTCCCAACCAATGATGTTGACCCAGGCATGGTGGTGCAAGTCGCCCAGAACGGCTGGATGTTGCATGACCGTTTGTTGACGCCTGCAATGGTTGGGGTTTCAAAACCTGCTGATGATGCTGAAACCACGGAAAACTAGGAATTTTTTAAGCAAGTCTAAACCCTTGCATTTTATTTGTGGCTTCTTATATGAGGCTTAAGTTGATACGCATCAGGCGGTATTAAAACTGTCCTGATAACAGACACCACGTGATTTATGGCGAAACAAAGTGATCAGCCGTGTTCAATGGTGAATAGAAGAAAGAGGCTAATATGGGTAAAGTAATTGGTATTGACCTTGGCACAACAAACTCTTGTGTTGCGGTTATGGATGGTGGCTCAGCCAAAGTGATTGAAAACGCTGAAGGCGCACGGACAACCCCGTCAATGGTGGCTTTTGCTGATGGTGATGAACGCCTTGTCGGTCAACCTGCCAAGCGTCAGGCGGTGACCAACCCTGAAAACACCCTATTTGCGATCAAGCGTTTGATTGGCCGCCGTCATGATGATGACGCCGCCAAAAAATTTGCCAAATTGATGCCGTATAAAACGGTGGCTGCTGATAATGGTGACAGTTGGGTTGAAGCCCAAGGCGAGAAATATTCACCAAGTCAGGTCTCCAGTTTTATTCTGCGGAAACTGAAAGAAGATGCCGAAGCCTTTTTGGGTGAAAGCGTCACTGAAGCCGTGATTACCGTGCCGGCTTATTTCAATGATGCTCAGCGTCAGGCAACCAAAGATGCCGGTAAAATTGCTGGTCTTGATGTGCTCCGCATTATCAATGAACCAACCGCCGCTGCACTGGCCTATGGTCTTGATAAAAAAGAATCAGGCACGATTGCGGTCTATGACTTAGGTGGCGGGACGTTTGACGTTTCTATTCTGGAAGTCGGCGATGGCGTGTTTGAAGTCAAATCCACCAATGGTGATACATTCCTCGGCGGTGAAGATTTTGACCAACGCATTATCGATCACTTGGCCGATGAATTTAAGAAAGAAAACAGCATTGATCTGCGTGACGACAAACTGGCCCTTCAGCGTCTGAAAGAAGCGGCTGAAAAAGCCAAGATTGAATTGTCCAGCGCGGCCCAAACCGATGTTAATTTGCCGTTTATTACCGCCGACCAATCCGGCCCTAAGCACCTGAATGTCAAAATGACTCGTGCGACACTGGAATCACTTGTTGATGATTTGGTTCAGCGCAGCATCAAGCCATGTCAGGCGGCATTGAAAGATGCTGGTGTGAAGGCTGAAGATATTGATGAAGTCATCATGGTTGGCGGCATGACCCGTATGCCTAAGATCATTGAAGTCGTTCAAGAGTTCTTTAAGACAGAACCGCATCGCGGGGTAAACCCTGATGAAGTTGTTGCTTCTGGCGCGGCTATTCAGGGCGGTGTCCTGAAAGGTGATGTTAAAGATGTCTTGTTGCTAGATGTGACGCCATTGTCTTTGGGGATTGAAACCCTGGGCGGTGTCTTCACCCGCTTGATCGACCGCAACACCACGATCCCAACCAAGAAGTCACAAACGTTCTCAACGGCTGATGATAATCAGACCGCGGTGACCATCCGTGTCTTCCAAGGTGAACGTGAAATGGCGGCGGATAACAAATTGCTGGGTCAATTTGATCTGGTGGGGATTCCAGCCGCGCCGCGTGGTGTGCCTCAAATCGAAGTGACTTTTGATATCGATGCCAATGGGATCGTTAATGTTAGCGCGAAAGACAAAGCCACAGGCAAAGAACAGCAGATCAAAATCCAAGCCTCTGGTGGGTTGAGCGATGATGATATTGACCAGATGGTTCAAGATGCTGAAGCCAATGCCGAAGAAGATAAGAAGCGTCGTGAAAAAGTCGAAGCCCGTAACCAAGCGGAATCACTTGTCCATGGGGCTGAAAAATCACTGGCAGATCTTGGCGATAAAGCCGATCCTGCGTTGAAGGAAGAAGTTGAAAAAGCTGTTGCTGATCTGAAAGAAGCCTTGGCGGATGAAGATAAAGATGACTTTGGTCCACAAACCGAAGCCTTATCTGCTGTGCTCATGAAAATGGGTGAGGCTGCTTATGCCGCTGAACAGGCCGAAGCCGGTGACGGTTCTGCTGAAGCGTCTAATGATGAAACTGTTGTCGATGCTGAATTCGAAGAAGTTGATGACAGTGATGATGACAAAAAATCTGCCAACAGTTAATCGCTGTTGGCATCAATTTGGTTAAGATCGTGAGCTGACCCATGGCGAAACGTGATTTTTATGATGTGCTAGGGGTTGGCCGCGACGCTGATGGCAAAACCATCAAATCCGCCTATCGCAAACTGGCGATGAAATATCACCCTGACCGCAACCCTGATGATGCGGCGGCTGAAGAAAAATTCCGTGAAGCCACCGAAGCCTACGATGTCTTAAAAGATGATCAAAAACGTGCGGCTTATGACCAAATGGGTCATGCGGCGTTTGATCAAAATGGCGGCTTTGGCGGCGGCGGTTTCGGCGGCGGGGCTGGGTTCGGCGGTGCTGGCGGATTTTCAGATATTTTTGATGAAATGTTCTCTGACTTTATGGGGGGGCGTGGCGGTGGTCGCCGTGCCAATACCAAAGGGTCAGACCTGCGCTATGATCTAGATATTGATTTAGAAGAAGCCTTCGCGGGCGGCAATAAAACCATCACCATCCCTGTGGCAACACGCTGTGAAGGTTGTGACGGATCAGGCGCGGCGGCAGGGTCTGAACCTGTCAATTGCGGCACTTGTGGCGGCCATGGCAAGGTTCGTGCTCAACAAGGTTTCTTCACGGTTGAACGCACCTGCCCGGCTTGTCAGGGACAAGGCCAGACCATTTCTTCACCCTGTGGAGATTGTGGGGGTCAAGGCAGGGTTCAGAAAAACCGCACGTTGAATGTCAATATTCCAGCCGGTGTTGATACCGGCACCCGCATCCGTCTTTCTGGTGAAGGTGAAGCAGGGTTGCGCGGCGGCAGTGCTGGTGATCTTTATATTTTCATCAATGTCTATGCCCATGAATTGTTTGACCGTGACGGCACGCATTTGTTGTTGACCATGCCGGTGCCAATGACAACGGCGGCTTTGGGTGGGACGGTTGATGTGCCTAATCTGGATGGCAAAATCGCAAGGGTGACGATCCAACCCGGCACGCAAGCAGGCCATCGCCTGCGGCTTAAGGGCAAAGGTATGCCTGGTCTTCAAGGCCGTGCCCGCGGTGATCTCTATGTTGATATTCAGGTTGAAACCCCGGTTAATTTGACCAAGAAGCAAAAAGAATTGCTGGAAGAATTTTCCACGGATTCGAAAAAACAAAACCCAGAATCAACATCATTTATGAATCGCATCCGCAATATGTTTAGTGATGACTAAATCCTGAGCCATTGTCTTAACTTGGCAGATGTCAGGCAATTGATTATGCTGGCCGAAACAGGAGTTTAATATGTCATCATCCCCAATTCGCATTTCATTACCGGGCGCGTCTGGCCGCATGGGCCGGATGATCACCAAAGCGGTTGCTGATCGCGGTGATGTCACCATTACAGCCGCAACGGATCGGCCTGGGGTTGATGCGATAGGCGTTGATATTGGTCGTCTGAACGGTTTCGATGAAACTGGCGTGGTGATCGCGGATCAAACAGAAGCGTTATTCAACCCTACCCCTGATGTGGTGGTTGATTTTACCAGCCCCCAAGTCAGTGCTGACCATGCTTTGCTTTGTGCTGAAAAAGGCGTGCCGATTGTGGTGGGTACAACGGGCCTTGCGGCAGAACATATTGAAATGCTTAAAACTGCGGCGGAAAAAACAGCCGTTGTGTGGTGCGCCAATACCTCGGTTGGGGTCACCATGCTGGAACAATTGGTTGAAGATGCGGTGCGTGCCCTTGGTGAAGACTGGGATATTGAAATTGTTGAAGCCCATCACAAACATAAAGTTGATGCCCCTTCAGGCACAGCCTTGGCCTTAGGTGAAGCGGCGGCGCGTGGCCGTGGTGTTGCTTTGGATGATGTTGCTGATCGCGGGCGTGATGGCATCACAGGCGAACGTCAAGATGGCGCCATTGGATTTGCCGTGATGCGTGGTGGTGATGTTGTCGGTGAACATAGCGTTGTTTTCTATGGTCAAGCCGAACGTGTTGAGATTACCCATCGGGCGATGGATCGCATGGTCTTTGCGCGGGGTGCGGTAAGGGCTGCTGTTTGGGCGGCGAAAGCCAAGCCCGGGCTTTACTCCATGAAAGATGTTTTATCTTAATGCAATAATGTGATGGCTAACCCAAGATGGTTATCGTTGGGCATCTTTCAGCATGGCATCAACTTCGGGCAGCAATTCCCGTTTTTCGGCGACATGCAAAAATGCCCCGATTTCTGTTGATTTGCCATGGCTTGAGACAATCAGTTTTGGCACTTCACGGCTTTTCAGGTCGTCATCATCGACTTTCACATTAGGGACAAGTTTGGCCTTCAGCCAAGGGGTTGGCAATTCATCAACGGTCTTTTCACCATCAACCGAAATGCGTTCAATCCGAAATGTATCTTTTGTCGCCATCAGATGTTCACGTTGGCGGGCAGCACGATAATTTAATTTAAAGACAATATAAAGAACGCCAATCTCAGCGCCCATAAAACCAATAACAGGCCAAGCGCCCACCAAGAAAAATCCAAGCCCCATGGTCAGCATCAACCCGCCCAAGACCATCATAAAGATTTTAAATCCTTTTGGGCTTAAACTCCGGTGTGGCCATAACTCAAGCCGCTGGCGCGGCTTTTGGCTTTGATCATCGTGGGTCTGTGGCATATCATCTGTCATGGTGTTACCATGCTTCGGCATATCTGTGGCGTCAAGTCAGAAGCCTGATTTGGGTCAGATTGCCGCAAAGTCAAAACCTTTTCATCATGCCTGCATATTCAAAGGACATTTGCCATGGCTGCTAAACCTGAAAAACCATCGCCGAAAATGAAACAGGCTGATATTGATAAGTCGTTTGAAAAATTGGCTGAAATTATGCCTGAACCACAAACAGAATTGAATTTCGTCAATCCTTATACATTGTTGGTGGCGGTTGCGCTTTCTGCTCAGGCGACAGATGTCAGCGTTAATAAAGCCACCGCCCCTTTGTTTAAGAAAGTCACAACACCCGAAGAAATGGTGGCTTTGGGTCTCGATAAATTAAAAGATTATATCAAAACCATCGGGCTTTATAACACCAAGGCCAAGAACGTCATCGCCATGGCGGAAATTTTGATCCGTGATCACAACAGCATGGTGCCAGAAGACCGTGATCTTTTGGAAAAACTGCCCGGTGTGGGGCGTAAAACCGCCAATGTTGTGTTGAACGAAGCCTTTGGCCATCCAACCATCGCGGTGGATACCCATATTTTCAGGCTTGGCAATCGAACAGGCATGGCGGTGGGGGCAACACCGCTGAAGGTTGAAAAGTTATTGGAAATGCGGGTGCCTGATGCGTTTAAAAAGCAAGCCCATCACTGGCTTATTTTGCATGGCCGTTATACATGTGTGGCGCGCAAGCCAAAATGCGGCAATTGCGTGATCATCAATGAATGTATGTATCGCCACAAAACGACGGTGGATTAAGCATCAGATGAAGATATGCTGTCTTGATCCAATGCCCCCAAATCAAAATGGCAAGATGGGGCGTCATAGGCGGTGTTGATGATCCGGTGGCGGCGATGCGAAGACGTTATCACCAACGGCTGGCCTTCTGCTCTTGGCATGGCAACAAAGTCAACAACACAGGATGGCAGCCTGTATTGATAGACTTCTACCCCAGCATCAATGCGCTTGTAATCAGGTTCACCCAAGCGGCGGATTAAGTCAGCAACTTTAACCCCAACCAATTCATCAGGGTTAAGGCTTGGTGGCGACGGCGGTGGTGGCGGGGCTTCAGGCTCAGGTGGCGGTGTTAATGCGGCGACAGTTTCATTTACCTCGGGGGTTTCTGTTTCGCCTTGATCATCAATATCATCAATGGCTTGATCAATCGCGTTTGCAATGCTGGTGTCTTCGGCGGCCACTTCATTAAGGATGGTTTCGGTGGTTTCCGCATCCAAAGTCACATCGATATTCCGCGCCGAAGGTTGCTGGCACGCGGTGATGACCACAGGCAAAAGAAGAATAGGAAAAATCGCAAGAAGGCGCATAAAGATTAATCTCTAAAAACTGTTCATTAAGGTCTTATCCTTTCGACCTTCAGTTTTCAATCATAATGCGGTAGATATATCCATCTTTTACAGTTTTGGGTTTACCATCATGTCTTCAGCATCAATCGTCACCATCGGCAATGCCATTGTCGATATTATTTCAAAGGCTGATGATCAGTTCATTATTGATCAAGGCATGGAAAAAAGTGCCATGAATTTGATTGATGGTGATCGCGCCAGCCAACTTTATGATGCGATTGGCCCGGCGATGGAGGTTTCAGGCGGGTCTGCTGCCAATACCGCCGTTGGCATTTCATCCTTTGGGGGGAGTGCAGGGTTTATCGGTAAAATTTCAGAAGACCTTTTGGGCAAAGTTTTCACCCATGACATTTCAGCCGCAGGGGTTGCTTTCCCTCCTGTCTATGATGCGGATCACCCCACCGCGTGTTCGTTTATTCTGGTGACGCCGGATACTGAACGCACCATGAATACTTATCTTGGGGCTTGTATCACGCTTAATGAAGATGACATGAACGAAGAGCTGATCGCAGGGGCAGATTGGGTTTACCTCGAAGGCTATTTGTTTGATGCCCCAAGAGGCCCTGGGTGCTATCAGCGTGTTGCAGAAATTGCCCATGCCAATAACACAAAACTGGCTTTATCATTATCGGATGCATGGTGTGTTGAACGTCACTATGACGCGCTAACAGGGTTTATCGCTGATCACGCTGATCTGATTTTTGGCAATGAAGATGAATTGTTAAGCCTGTTCCCGGGCGATTTTGATGCCGCGGTTAAACGCTTGCCTGAATTGGTGGCCGAAGCCGCCATCACCAAAGGCGCGGGCGGGTCTATGGCGGTGACATCGGGTGAGGTTGTTGCTGTACCGGCTCAACAAGATATCAAGGTTGTTGACACAACAGGGGCAGGCGATCTTTATGCGGCTGGCTATCTGTTTGGTCGCCAACGTGGCGATGGCCTTGAACGATCAGCACAATTGGCGACGATTGCCGCTAGTGAAGTGATTTCACATATCGGCGCACGTCCCTTGGATCGCCTGGCGGACCAGATTTAAGCCAATTATTTTTCCATGCTTTCAAAGGCTGAAAGCGCGGCGGCTTGCAGAATGTCATTGACGCTCGCCCCCATGGGGACGATTTGAAATGGCTTTTCTGCACCAAAAATAATCGGGCCAATGGTGGACCCGCCGCCAAGTTTCTTGAGCAGTTTAAACGCGATATTGGCGGAATGAAGCCCTGGCATCACCAGAACATTGGCGGGGCCTGAAAGACGGCTAAACGGATAATTTGCCCGCATCAGATCATAATCCAACGCCACATCAGCCGTCATCTCACCGTCATATTCAAAATCAACCTGTCGGCTGTCCAATACATCGACTGTCTTATGGGCACTGGCGGCTGTTTTCATCCATGGATTGCCAAAATTGGAAAACGACATGATCGCGACCCTTGGGGTGATGCCTAATTTTTTGACTTGATTGGAAATGCCTTCAGCAATATCAGCCATGGTTTCAGAATCAGGCCGTTCATGGATTGAAGTATCGCCCAAAAATACAGTCGTGCCACGCGAAACCACCATACTCATCGAATAAATCTGCGATTGTTTGGGGTTTATCACCCGTGTGATGTGATCAAAACTTGATTTGAACGATCGTGTCGTGCCTGTGACCATGGCATCGGCATCACCGGCGTTGACCATAGCGGCGGCAAAAATATTACGGTCTTGATTGACCATGCGCTGACAATCGCGGCGCATGGCACCATTGCGCTGTAGTTTTTCATAAAGTTGATCAATGTAATGTTCATTCTGATCGGAATTTTTCGCGTTCACGCAGATCAATTCATCGGCGCCTTCAAGGCCAATGCGTTCAATGGCTTCTTTTAGGCGATGTTCACGGGCGATCATAATCGGCTCACCGTAACCTGCGTTGCGGAAGGCAACAGCCGCACGAATAACACGTTCTTCTTCACCTTCGGCAAAGACAACACGCTTTTTCTCATCTTTGATGCGGGTGAAGATTTTCTGCAATGTTGATGCTGTTGGGTCAAGCCGTGCTGACAATGTGTTGCGATAGTCTTCCATATCGGTTATGGGCTTGCGGGCAACGCCATCATCCATAGCGGCTTTGGCAACTGCGGCCGAAACCTCAACAATCAAGCGCGGGTCAAAAGGCGCTGGGATGATATAATCATTGCCGTAATGCAGGACTTTGCCGTCATAGGCTTCATTAACCTCATCAGGCACATCTTCCCGCGCCAGATTGGCAATCGCTTCGGCGGCGGCAATTTTCATGCCTTGGGTAATCGATGATGCCCGAACATCTAACGCACCACGGAAAATATAAGGAAAGCCCAAAACATTATTCACCTGATTGGGGAAATCTGAACGGCCAGTCGCGACAATCGCATCAGGCCGGGCGGCTTTTGCCTCATCAGGCATAATTTCAGGTTCAGGGTTGGCCATGGCAAAGATAATGGGTTTTTCTGCCATGGATTTGACCATGTCTTGGCTGACGATATTGGCAACAGACAGACCCAAGAACACATCAGCGCCCACCAATGCTTCTTCAAGACTGCGCAATTCTGTTTTAACCGCATGGCGGGCTTTCCATGGGTTCATATCAACCTCACGGCCATCATAAATCACGCCTTCGATATCAACCAGAATGACATTGTCATGGGGTACGCCCATGGCTTTCATCAGATCGATGCAAGCGATCGATGCCGCCCCGCCGCCAGAGCTGACAATCTTAACAGATTTCAAATCACGCCCTGTCAGGTGCACCGCGTTGATTAAAGCAGCGGCGGTGATAATCGCTGTACCATGTTGGTCATCATGGAAAACAGGAATATCCATGACCTCTTGCAAGCGGTTTTCAATGATAAAACATTCAGGTGATTTGATGTCTTCTAGGTTGATGCCGCCAAAACTGCTGCCCATCAATGAGACCGCATCAACAAAACGGTCAACGTCATTGGTGTTGATCTCAAGGTCAATACCGTCGAGGTCAGCAAATTTTTTGAACAGAACAGCCTTGCCTTCCATCACAGGTTTTGAGGCTTGCGCGCCAATATTGCCCAGCCCTAGAACAGCAGTTCCATTGCTGATGATTCCCACCGTATTGCCTTTATTGGTGTAATCATAAGCCTTGTCAGGATCATCGGCGATTTCCATACAAGGCGCGGCCACCCCAGGCGAATACGCCAGCGCCAAATCATTTTGACTGGTCAAAGGCTTTGTTGGGGCAATCTCAAATTTACCAGGGCGACCTTTGGCATGAAAATTGAGCGCATCAGCATTAAGAGATGAACGAGATTTAGGCATTTTATTGGCCTTAAACTTTCCGAGCGTTGATTAATGGAAACAAAAAACGGTGCTTCACATGAAATGAAAATAAACTTCAATTTAATGACGTTTAAGGGTGGATTATAAGACGGTAGAGGTTATCCTGACAAGAACTGTTATCATAAGATGAATGGCGGGGGTAACCCCAATTCATGTCGATTGTTATCATGGTATTTTTTATTCATGGCACTTGTTTAATCATGGTATTGGGTCTTAATCATGGCGCTGGATCAAAAGACAACACCTGAACCTGCAGAAATACCCCCTGCAGACCTGCCGCCAATGGTGGATTTTCCTGATCAAAACGCATCAGGGGTGACGCCAATGTTGGCGCAATTCTTGGCTGTTAAATCTGCCCATGACGATTGCCTGTTGTTTTATCGCATGGGGGATTTCTATGAAATGTTCTTCCGTGATGCCGTTGATGCCGCCGCCGCCCTTGATATTACGCTGACCAAGCGGGGCAAGGTTGAAGGCCGTGATGTGCCAATGTGCGGTGTCCCTGTCCATGCCGCTGAAACCTATTTATCGCGGTTGATCCGCAAAGGGTTTCGGGTGGCGATTTGCGAACAATCTGAAAGCCCGGAAGAAGCCAAGAAAAAAGGCAATAAAGGCCCGCTTCGCCGTGATGTTGTCCGTATTGTGACACCGGGCACTTTGATCGAAGATGAATTTCTTCCCCCGCGCGAAAATAACTTTCTGATTTCCTTGGGGCAATCTGGCCAAGACATGGCGCTGTCATGGGTAGATCTCAGCACAGGTGATGTTTTTGTTGAAACGATTGATCGCGACCGTTTGCAGGACACATTGGCCCGGCTTTCAGGGGCGGAATTGATTGCCAGTGATCAGCCCGATGCTGACCACGGCTTTGCCGATGCAGACCCGAAAGGCTTGGTCGGCTGCGTTAGCCTTAGGCCAGCACGGATGTTTTCATCAAAAGATGGTGAGGCGCATTTATGCCGTGTCTATAACACCGCCACAATGGATGGGATCGCTGATTTGTCTCGTGCGGATTATGCTGCCGCCGGGGCTTTGGTGCAGTATTTGGATCAAACCCAGAAAGGACGGGCCTTGCGCCTGAAACCCATCATTAAAGTCACCAGCGGTACCGTCATGGAAATTGACCCCGCCAGCCGCCGGTCTCTTGAAATTACCCGCACGCTCTCAGGCCAGACCAAAGGCAGTCTATTATCGGTGATTGATACCACCCTGACCGCCGCGGGCGGGCGCCAATTGGCTAGCCGTATTTCAGCCCCCCTGACGGATATTGCCGCGATTAACGCACGGCTTGATCTGGTCGAAGCGGTGCTTTCAGACCCTGTCTTGGGGGAGCATCTTACAGAAGCGCTTCAATCTATGCCTGATTTGGAACGCGCTTTATCACGCTTGTCTCTTGGGCATGGTGGGCCCCGTGATTTGGCGGCGATTGGCCGAGGGATTATGGCATCAAGCGCTATGGCCGAGGCGATTGAGCAACGCCAATCAGATTTAATTGCAGGGGATCAACTGGCTGCCATGGCAAGCCACCTGAAAGCGCCATCGGATTTATCGCATCAGATCAACACCACGTTATCAGATGACTTGCCTTTATTGGCGCGGGATGGAGGGTTTGTCCGCAAAGGGTTTCATTCAGGTCTTGATGACTTGAAATCCATGCGTGATGAAAGCCGACGCTTGATTGCGCAATTGCAAATGAAATACATCGAAGAAACAGGCATCGCATCGTTAAAGATCAAGCATAATAACGTCTTGGGGTATCACATTGATGTGCGCAATACCCATGGCGATAAAATGATGGGGATGGACGGGTTTATCCATCGCCAGACCACTGCCCAGACGGTGCGGTTCACCACCACAGAATTGGCAGATTTAGAACGTGAGATGAGCTCTGCTGGCGATCGTGCCTTAGCCTTGGAATTGGAGATCTTTGAGGCTTTATCCCAAGATGTTTTGGCGCAATCATCCGCCATCATGACATTAGCGGCGGATGCGGCATCAATCGATGTGGCGGTGGCGTCCGCGCAATTGGCGGCATCTAAATCCTACAGCCGGCCAGAAATGACTGGCGACAGGCGGTTCAACATCACCAAAGGCCGGCATCCTGTGGTTGAACATATGTTGTCCCAAACAGGGGAACAGCCCTTTATCGCCAATGATTGTGCCCTCAATGAAGATGATCGCATCTGGCTTTTGACAGGACCTAATATGGCGGGGAAATCGACCTTCTTGCGTCAAAATGCGTTGATTGCTGTGATGGCGCAAGCCGGGTTTTATGTGCCGGCGGATAAAGCGGTCATTGGCGTGGTGGATCGTTTGTTTTGCCGTGTTGGCGCGTCTGATGATCTGGCGACAGGGCGGTCAACCTTTATGGTGGAGATGGTCGAAACCGCTGCTATTTTGAACAGGTCTGGTGAAAATGCGCTGGTTATTCTGGATGAAATTGGCCGCGGCACCGCCACTTATGATGGCTTGTCTCTGGCGTGGGCGGTGGTGGAACATTTGCATGAGGTCAACGCGTGCCGTGCGCTTTTCGCCACTCATTACCATGAGTTGAATGGCTTGAAACGTAGCCTGCCAGCCCTCTCACCCCATGCCATGGCGGTGCGAGAATGGCAGGGTGAAATTGTCTTTATGCATGAAGTGATCGAAGGCGGTGCGGATAAATCCTATGGGATTCACGTTGCGCGTTTGGCAGGCGTGCCAGGATCTGTCCTCAGCCGTGCGGAAGATGTATTGAACAGCCTGACCGAAGAAAACAGCCCGTTGATGTCATCAAAACTTGATGAATTGCCATTATTTTCGGCTGATGTGCCGCCACCATCTGCCCCGCCTGTTGATCAGCCTGCTGTGGATTTCCTGAAAACACTGTTGCCTGATACCATGACACCAAAGCAAGCCCTTGAAGCAATTTATGCGATGCAAGATTTGCTGCATGATAAAGACAAATGAGCCGATTAACCATGGGTCAGATTGATCGTAAAAAACAGCAATCAGAACAGCCGCCAAAGGAAAAAAGGGCCGATAAACCGCAATGGTTGGAAGTCTTAAAGCCGCATCGTTATGCCAAGCCGTGGTATGACAAAACAAAATTTGCCCAGCGCTGTGTCAAATCATTTAAAGCGGTTAATGAAGATCAACCGCTGGCATTACAGAACGCATTATTGGCGGTTGCAAAGCCGTTATTGGCTGAAGGCCGTGAAGCAATCAAATCGCGCTTTTTAGAAGATAATGACGGGGCGATTTATGTCGGCGGTTATGCTTTGATCATTGATGAGATTATCAACAGTATTTTCCAACAAGTCACAACATCCATCCCACTGGCAAAAGACAGCCCGCAATTGGCCTTGGTTGCCACGGGCGGGTATGGCCGGGGGGAATTGGCGCCGCAATCTGATATTGATCTTTTATTCCTGACCACGGTTCAGGCTGATAAGGCGGTGACCACACAAATTGAAACCATCCTTTATGTGCTTTGGGACTTGGGTTTAACGGTGGGCCATGCCGCCAGAAGCCTGCGCCAGCAATTGAAATCAGCCAAGGACGATATCACCATCCGCACCGCCATGTTGGAAGCCCGCCATTTGGCAGGGGATACCGCGCTGACCGAAGACCTGCTCAATCGCTTTGACAAAGATATTGTCACAGGGTCAGCCGTGGCATTTCTGAACAGCAAATTGGATGAACGTGAACAGCGGCTTAACCGCATTGGCAATCAGCGTTATGTGGTGGAACCTAATGTCAAAGATGGTAAGGGCGGCTTGCGGGATCTGCACACATTATTCTGGATCGCGCGTTACGCTTATCGGGTGGCATCGCTTGAAGATATCATCACCCAAGGTATTTTGAGCAAACGTGAATTGCAGGAATTTTCAGCCTCTCAACGTTATCTCTGGTCCGTGCGTTGTCATTTGCATTTGCGTGCCGGCCGTGAAGATGACCGCCTGACATTCGATGCTCAAATGGATATTGCCCCGCAAATGGGGTTCCGCGCCCGAAGTGGGATGAAAGGTGTTGAACGCTTTATGCGGCGGTATCATATCGCCGCGAAAACGGTGGGGAATTTAACACGGATTTTTTGGGCGGCGATTGCGGCTGATTTCAGCACCAAACAACGGCCATTTTTATCATTATGGCGGCGGTTGCATACCCCGAAACCTTTTGAAATCCAAGCCGGGCGGCTCAACCTGCCCAGTGACATTAAATTCAGGCATAACCCCCATCTGATGATGGAAATGTTTCAAATTGCCCAAAACAACAGCCTAGATATCCACCCCCAAGCCTTGCGGAAACTGCACGCCAGTCTAAGAACTATTGATCAATCTTTCCGCAATGACCCTGACAATAACGCGAAATTTATTGATATTGTTACCCATCATCAAAACCCAGAACGTATTTTGCGTTTGATGAATGAAACTGGGTTTTTAGGCAAATTTCTGCCTGACTTTGGCCGTATCGTCGCGATGATGCAATTCGATATGTATCACAGTTACACGGTTGATGAGCATACGGTCTTTGCCATGGGGATTTTGAACGGAATTGAAACAGGGCGCTTATCTGAAATCGCGCCGATCGCATCCGCCGCTATCCACGAGATTAATTTGCGCGATGAATTATATGTGGCGTTATTGCTCCATGATATTGCCAAAGGCAGGGGTGGCGATCATTCAATTTTAGGCGCGGAAGTGGCGCAAGCCGTATGCCCTGGTTTCGGGATGAGCGAAGCGGCAACAGAAACTGTTGCATGGTTGGTGCGGCATCATTTGTTGATGAGCGAAACCGCCTTCCGCTATGACTTGAATGACCCCACAACAATCCAACGTTTTGCCGCCGAAGTGCAATCACCTGAACGTCTTAATTTGTTGTTGGTGTTGACCGTCGCGGATATTCGCGCGGTTGGGCCTAATGTTTGGAATGGCTGGAAAGCGCAATTGATGCGCGATCTTTACACCCGCACCATGGCGGTGTTGCGCGGTTCAACCCCTGACCATGAATTGAGTTATATTGCGTCAGAAAACAAAGCCATTTTGACCGACCATTTAAAATCAGAATGGAAAGATGAGATGATCGACCAGCATCTTGATCTGTTCTATCCCGCCTATTGGACCAGTTTTGATGCTGATGGCTATGCCCGCCATGCGCAATTATGCCGTGAGCATTATCTTTCTGGGGATCTTCTGACGGTTGGCCTGACGCCTGACCCAAAACGCAATGCCACCGAAGTCATTATCATTACTGCTGATGATGCGGGGCTGTTTTCACGTATCGCGGGCGGGGTGGCCGCCATGGGGGCTTATATTGTTGATGCCCGCATCACCACCCGAAAAGATGGCCTGACATTGGATGTACTTTGGATTCAAAATGAAGATAAAAAAGCCATCACCAACCCTCAAGAATTAAAAGCCCTGCGCAAAGGCCTAAAAGATGCATTGACCGGCATGCTTGATATTGATGAAGCGACCGAACGACGATTTTTACAGACCCCATCTCGCTTCCGCCGTATCCAAGCCCCTGCTCGCGTTTTTGTCAGCAATAAAGCCAGCAACACCCATACGGTTGTTGAAATTAATGGCAAAGATGCCCCGGGGCTTTTGTATAAAGTCACCGCAAGAATGGCTGAGATGGGGCTGCAAATTCAAACCGCTAGTGTCTCAACCTATGGTGACCGTGTGGTGGATGTGTTCTATGTCAAAGATGGCTTCGGGTTGAAAATTTCATCAGAGGCTCGGCGTGAAAAACTGCAGCAAGAATTGCTTGAAGTTCTAAAGAACACAGACCC
>WTHX01000103.1 GCA_011522975.1 Alphaproteobacteria bacterium
AATTGGTCGGTCAGAATCAATGCCGCCATGACCAGCAATCTGGATTCGCCGATTGACCCTGAAGCGGCGGCAATCTGGCTGGCGACACTATCGATCCGTTCGCCAAGGGCCTTGACCTTGTCTTCTTCACCGGGGGCGCAAGCCATGGGATAGTCGCTGCCATTGATGGTGACTGTCACATTACTCTGTGCCATGACCGCCTCCATTGCCATCAGGGTGTTGAGCCGCAATAATCGCCATGGCTTGGTCAACCAATTGCCTGATTTCAGCGATTTCTTCAGTATTTGGAGATGATGACGAGGCGGTTTGTTGATCAGCAATAGGCATGGATTCCAATGCCGCCACAGCAGCATTTAATCGTTCCATCGCTTGATCCAATCGGGCTGACATCAATTTTCACCGTAATCTAACAGCATCAATACTGCTTAAGACGTCAGTATAACTCCACAAGGTTAATTTTAAATTAATAAAACTATGGGCTTAAGCGTCTTTCTTTCAGCATCACTACAATAGAGAGATTCGCCGCCCCACGTCAATCAAAGAAAATCCATTGCCATATCCATTGCTATATCAATAGGCGCTTGATCTTCTCAACTGAACAAAAGAAACTAAATATAAATGCATCTGGCACAAAGTCAGATTGACGAGAGAAACCTTAATCGCGTATCAACGTCAGACAAGTATCAACTTTTGCCTATAAAGCATCAGGTCAGAAAGTATTAAGTCATGAAAATTACCCGCACCGTCCGCCGTATCCTTGATCATTACGAATCAGACAGCCCAGGCGTCAAAGCCAATCTTGCGCGCATCTTGATGCAGGGCAAATTAGGCGGCACAGGCAAACTTGTTATTCTGCCTGTGGACCAAGGGTTTGAACATGGCCCTGCCCGCAGTTTTGCCCCGAACCCTGCGGCGTATGATCCGCATTACCATTACCAGCTGGCGATTGATGCCGGGCTTTCCGCCTATGCCGCGCCTTTGGGAATGCTGGAGGCTGGCGCCGATACTTTTGCCGGTCAAATCCCTACGATCTTGAAGGTCAATTCATCAAACTCACTGGCCCAAGGCAGCAACGCGCCAAGCCAAGCCATCACAGGGTCGGTTGGTGAGGCTCTGCGTTTAGGATGCAGTGCTGTTGGCTACACGATTTATCCCGGGTCAGATGTCGCGCTTGAAATGATGACGGATTTCCAAGAAATGGCGGCTGAAGCCAAAGCCTATGGGCTTGCGGTTGTGTTGTGGTCATACCCGCGTGGCGGCAACCTCACCAAAGAAGGTGAAACAGCCTATGATGTTGATGCTTATGCCGCGCATATGGCGGCTTTGCTTGGCGCGCATATCATTAAAGTAAAGCCGCCGACAAGCCATCTTGAACACCCTGATGCCAAGAAAGTCTATGAAAATCATAGTATTCCTTCAGCAACATTGGCAGATCGCATTCGTCATATCGTTCAGTCTTGTTTTAATGGTCGGCGGATTGTTGTTTTTTCCGGCGGGGCGGCAAAAGATACCGACGGCTTGCTTGATGAAATCCGTCAATTACGCGATGGCGGGGCCAATGGTTCCATCATTGGGCGTAATACTTTCCAGCGCCCGCGTGAAGAAGCGCTTGCACTTTTGAACACAATCATTGATATCTATCGCGGACGTGCTTAAGCGAGAGAGAGTAAAATGAAATTAAATGGTAATGCCATTAAGCCCGGTAATGTGATTGAACATAACAATCGCCTTTGGGTGGCGGTGAAGATCGAACATGTCAAACCTGGCAAAGGTGGGGCATTTGCTCAAGTTGAATTGCGTGACATCCGCGATGGAACCAAATTAAATGAACGTTTCCGGTCTTCTGAAACCGTTGAACGTGTCATTCTAGAAGAAAGCACATCCACCTTTCTTTATGAAGAAGACGATAATCTGGTGTTTATGGATAGCACCAGTTTTGAACAGATTACAGTCGCCCGCACCATGGTGGGCGATCAAGCGGCATTCCTGCAAGATGGCATGGAAGTGACGGTCAACAGCCATAACAGTGATCCTATCTCCATCGCTCTGCCTGATAAAGTCACCGTCGAAGTTCTGGAAGCTGATGCCGTTGTCAAAGGCCAAACCGCGTCTTCAAGTTACAAGCCTGCTATTGTGGATAATGGAATTCGTGTTATGGTGCCGCCACATATCGAAGCAGGCACACGAATTGTTGTCCGCCCTGAAGATAGCAGTTACGTGGAACGCGCAAAGGATTAACCGCAATGGCCCAATCTGCCCTGATCAATGTCATTTTCCGAGCAGCGGAAAAGGCAGCCCGCGGTCTTGTCCGTGATTTCGGTGAAGTCGAAAACCTGCAAATCACCCGAAAAGGTGTTGCTGATTTCGTCTCCAATGCTGATACCGATGCTGAAAAAGCCATTATGTTTGAACTCAAAAAGGCGCGGCCTGATTGGGGATTCATCATGGAAGAAGGCGGCATCATCAAAGGCACAGAGGCTGATGGCCCGTCTTGGATTATCGACCCGCTTGATGGCACCACCAATTACCTGCATGGCATCCCACATTTTGCGATTTCCATTGCGGCGATTGATAAACCTTTGGCCAAAGGCGGTAAATTGATCGCAGGCGGTGTGTTTGACCCGATGCGGAATGAATTTTTCTTTGCTGAGCCAGGCAAAGGCGCGTTTCTTAATGACCGCCGCATTCGTGTTTCTGGACGCCGCAACATGGTGGATTGCTTGTTTGCCACAGGCATCCCATTCAAAGGCCGTGGAGATAACAGCGACCACGCTACGTTCCGTGCTGAATTGACTGAAGTCATGGCGGAAACATCTGGCGTCCGCCGTTTGGGGTCTGCCGCCCTTGATTTGGCTTGGGTTGCGGCAGGTCGTTATGATGGGTTCTGGGAACGTGGGCTGAGCATTTGGGATATTGCAGCAGGCGTTTTGATCTTGCGTGAAGCCGGCGGTTTTGTCAGTGATTTTGCATCGCGCGACAAAGCCTTGGCCTCTGGTGATGTCGTTGCGGGCAACCCGCAAACCCATTTGGGTCTTTTGAAAATGCTGAAAGATGGCCGTAACCGCGGTTAATTCGGCTTTATTTGCCTCATCTTTATGAATTTGTTTGCTTAAATGTGACTTTCAGGCGTGACACTTGCTGTCGCGTCTTTCATAATTATGCCAGATTATTTGTTTAAGTAATATTAAAGCAGATTTTCAGGGAGGATGATGTGACGAACCCAAGACGGTATTTGATCCGGATGTTTATTTTCTTGGCCATTATTTTTGG
>WTHX01000161.1:0-7448 GCA_011522975.1 Alphaproteobacteria bacterium
CCCGAAGGCGAATCTGAACTGGTGGCTGGTTATTTTGTTGAATATTCATCCATGTCATTTGCGCTGTTCTTCTTGGGCGAATATGCCAATATGATTTTGATGTCAGGGATGACAGTAACATTGTTCTTGGGCGGCTGGTTGCCACCATTTGATATCGCGCCGTTTAATTGGATTCCTGGCCCGATTTGGTTTGCCATCAAAGTTGCTTTGGTCTTGTTTGTCTTCCTTTGGGTGCGGGCAACAACACCACGTTATCGTTATGACCAATTGATGCGTTTGGGGTGGAAAGTCTTTCTGCCTTTCACATTGCTTTTCGTTGCGATTTGCAGTGGCGTCATGCTGGCCTTTGACTTATTGCCAGGGGCCTGAGGGGGAAAGTTATGAACGCTGTATTTAATGTTGCACGATCATTTCTATTGCTTGAAATTGTGCGTGGCATGGCGCTGACGCTGAAATATTTCTTCAAGCCAAAAGTCACGATCAATTATCCTTATGAAAAGGGCAGTCTTTCACCACGTTTCCGCGGGGAACATGCCTTGCGGCGTTACCCAAACGGTGAAGAACGCTGTATCGCGTGTAAATTATGCGAAGCGATTTGCCCCGCTCAAGCGATTACAATTGAGGCCGAACCGCGTGAAGACGGCAGCCGCCGCACCACCCGCTATGATATTGATATGACCAAATGCATCTATTGTGGGTTCTGTCAGGAAGCCTGCCCTGTGGATGCGATTGTCGAAGGTCCAAATTTTGAATTTGCCACTGAAACCCGCGAAGAACTTTATTACGATAAAGATAAATTGCTGGCCAATGGCGACCGCTGGGAAGTTGAAATCGCCCGCAACCTTGCTGCTGATGCACGGTATCGATAGGGGGATTTGATGATTACCAGTTTATTCTTCTATCTTTTTGCGGCTATTACCATTGCCTCTGGCTTGATGGTGATCACCGCCCGTAACCCTGTTCATGCAGTGTTATTCCTGATCTTGGCGTTCTTTAATGCCGCAGGATTATTTGTGCTGATGGGGGCTGAATTCTTGGCCATGCTGTTGGTCGTTGTTTATGTCGGGGCTGTGGCGGTGCTGTTCTTATTCGTCGTCATGATGCTGGATATTGATTACGCCAATATGCGTGAAGGCTTTCAGCGTCATTTGCCCCTAGGCTTAATTGTTGGTGGGGTTCTGTTGGTTGAACTGTTGGTGATTTTTGCAGGGCCAGGCACAACCATTGGCGTTGCCGATGTTGATTTGACCCGCTCCAACACGGCGCAAATTGGCGATGTGATTTACACCGAATATCTTTACCTCTTTCAATTGGCAGGGATGATCCTGTTGGTCGCGATGATCGGAGCGATTACCTTGACCATGCGTCACCGTGAAGGGGTTAAGCGTCAGTCGATTGCCTTGCAGAACGCCCGCACACGCGAAGAAACAGTGGCGTTGGTTTCCGTTGAAAACAACCAAGCGCCTGAATCCATTCTGCCGAATAACAAAGATCAATCAAAGGTGCTGCGCTAATGGGAACGATAACTCTCTTTCATTATCTTGCTGTTGCAGCGGTGCTGTTTACGCTGGGGGCGGTGGGGATTTTCCTGAACAGGAAGAACGTCATCACCATCCTGATGTGTATTGAATTGATGCTGTTGGCGGTAAATATCAATCTGGTGGCGTTTTCGACCCATTTGGGGGATTTGTCCGGTCAGATTTTTGCCATGTTCATTTTGACGGTCGCGGCGGCTGAAGCGGCGATTGGCCTTGCCATTCTGGTGGTGTATTTCCGAAATCGCGGCAGTATCGCCGTTGAAGATATTAACGTGATGAAAGGCTAGTTCTGATGATTTCTGCTATTGTCTTTCTGCCGCTCTTAGGCGCTATCGGCGCGGGCATATTCTCTTTGACCAACAATGATAAAGGCGGGTTTATCGTCTCTATCTCTGCCATGGTCTTATCAATGCTATTGGGCTGGTATGGGTTCTTATTTATGGCCATCCCTGGTCAAGATGTCACCGTGCCGCTGACAACATGGATTTCATCAGGCGGTTTCCACGTTGATTGGGCGTTGCGCTATGATGCGCTGACGGCGGTGATGGTGATTGTTGTCACCACGGTTTCCACCATGGTGCATATCTATTCCGTTGGGTATATGTCCCATGATAACGCCAAACCACGGTTTATGGCGTATTTGAGCCTCTTTACCTTTGCCATGTTGATGTTGGTGACGGCGGATAACTTGGTGCAGATGTTCTTCGGCTGGGAAGGGGTAGGGGTTGCATCCTATCTGTTGATCGGGTTCTGGTATCACCGCGAATCTGCCCATACCGCCGCGATGAAAGCCTTTGTCGTCAACCGTGTTGGCGACTTTGGTTTTGCCTTGGGGATTTTTGGCGTCTTTGCCCTGACAGGGTCGATCCAGTTGGATGAGATTTTTGCCGCAACGCCAAATCTGGTGGGCACGAATATTGAATTCTTAGGCATGAGCCTGCCTGCACTCGAAGTCGTAGGTATCCTTTTGTTTATTGGTGCGATGGGGAAATCAGCGCAATTGGGCCTGCATACTTGGCTGCCTGATGCGATGGAAGGCCCGACGCCTGTGTCTGCCTTGATCCACGCCGCCACCATGGTAACGGCTGGTGTCTTTATGGTGTGCCGCCTGTCACCGATGCTTGAATTTGCACCATTCACGCTTGAGTTCATCACCATTGTGGGGGCATTGACCGCTATTTTTGCCGCGACCATTGGTTTCACACAATTCGATATTAAGCGGGTGATCGCATATTCAACCTGTTCACAGTTGGGGTATATGTTCTTTGCCGCGGGTGTTTCGGCTTATCCTGCCGCGATGTTCCACCTGACCACCCATGCTTTCTTCAAGGCTTTGTTGTTCTTAGGCGCGGGGTCTGTCATCCATGCCATGTCCGATGAACAGGATATGCGTAATATGGGCGGGATTTGGAAAAAGATCCCTGTTACCTATGCGATGATGTGGATTGGGTCTTTGGCTTTGGCGGGCGTGCCGTTCTTTGCTGGGTATTATTCCAAAGATATGATTTTGGAATCCGCTTGGGCGCAACATGGCGCAACAGGTCAATTTGCTTTCTACATGGGTGTTCTGGCGGCCTTCTTGACCGCGTTCTATTCATGGCGTTTGTTGATCATGACTTTCCATGGCAAGCCGCGGGCATCCGAAGAAGTCATGAGCCATATTCATGAAAGCCCCATGGTTATGCTTTTCCCGCTGTTCGTGTTGGCGGTGGGTGCAATTTTCTCAGGCTCAATGCTGTTTGATCTCTTTGTTGGGGAACAATGGAAAGATTTCTGGCGGTCATCAATTATGATCTTGCCGGAACATACCGCCATGGAAAACGCCCATCATGTGCCGAAACTGGTTAAGTTTGCGCCATTGATCGTCGGTGTTCTGGGGATTGGTCTGGCGTATCTGTTCTATCTGGTGATGCCGGGGATGCCAGCCAAGATGGCGCGTCTGTTCCGCCCGATCCATGCGTTATTCTTTAACAAATGGTATGTCGATGAATTGTATGATGCGATTTTCGTCAAGCCTGCGGTTGTTCTAGGACGGATGTTCTGGACCAAAGGTGATATGGGCACGATTGACGCCTATGGGCCAGATGGTGTGACCAGCCTTGTGGGCCGTTTTTCAGCATTCTGCAGTCGCTTGCAGACAGGTTATGTATTTCATTACGCATTCGCGATGTTGATCGGTGTTGTTGCGCTGATCACATGGTATGCGCGTGGATTTGGGGGCTAATATGGAAACGACATGGCCAGTGCTGACGGTACTGACATTTTTACCGCTGATCGGTGTTGTTTTTCTGCTGTTAATTCGCGGTGACGAAGAAGTGGTGGTGCGGAATTCACGCAATGTTGCGTTATGGGTTTCCAGTTTCACCTTTCTCATCTCACTGCTGATCTTCTGGCATTTTGACCCTACGGTTTCAGGCTATCAGTTTGAAGACCGTGGTGAATGGCTGTCGCGTGATGGCATTGGTTATCACATGGGTGTTGATGGTATTTCCATGCCCTTTGTGGTGCTGTCAGCCTTCTTGACGCCATTAGCGATTTTGGCCAGTTGGCATTCTGTCAAATTCAGGATGCGTGAATATATGATCGCGTTCTTGGTTTTGGAAACACTGATGATCGGCACGTTCTGTGCCCTTGATATGGTGATGTTCTACCTGTTCTTTGAAGCAGTGTTGATCCCTATGTTCTTGATCATTGGTATTTGGGGTGGCGCAAGACGTGTTTACGCGTCGTTCAAATTCTTCCTCTATACGCTGTTTGGATCCGTTTTGATGCTGGTGGCCATGCTGGTCATGTATGGTGAGGCGGGCACTACCAATATCCCGCAATTGGCGGCTTATGCGTTTGATCCTTCTGTCCAGACTTGGTTGTTCTTGGCCTTCTTTGCGTCATTTGCGGTCAAAGTGCCGATGTGGCCTGTTCACACATGGTTGCCTGATGCCCATGTCGAAGCCCCAACAGCAGGATCAATGATCCTCGCAGGTATTCTGTTGAAAATGGGCGGTTATGGGTTCTTACGCTTCTCATTACCAATGTTCCCTGATGCGTCACTGTATTTCGCGCCATTGGTCTTCACCCTGTCGGTGATTGCAGTGATTTACACATCTCTGGTGGCCTTGGCCCAAAGCGATATGAAAAAACTGATCGCCTATTCGTCGGTTGCCCATATGGGGTTTGTGACGGTGGGGATTTTCACCATGACCGAACAGGGCATTGCAGGGGCAATGTTCCAGATGATCAGCCATGGTCTTGTATCAGCAGCCTTGTTCTTTGCGGTTGGCGTGGTTTATGACCGTCTTCATACCCGTGAGATTTCAGCCTATGGCGGGGTGGCCGATGCAATGCCGCGTTATGCTGTGTTTTTCATGTTCATGATGCTCGCCTCTGTTGGTCTGCCGGGAACAAGCGGCTTTGTTGGTGAATTCTTGGTCTTGGTTGGCGCATGGCAAGCCAGCACATGGTTGGCCTTCTTTACCGCTACAGGCTTGGTTTTAGGTGCAACCTATATGCTTTGGCTCTATCGCCGTGTTGTTTTTGGCAAAGCCGAGAAAGCAGAAGTTATTGGGCTGAAGCCAATGAACAGCCGTGAGATTTTCATCTTTATGCCATTAACGATCTTGGTTTTGTATTATGGGGTTTTCCCAACAGGGCTTTTAGATTTAATGCAGCCTGCAATTTTAAACGTGATTGATCAGGTGACAGGCGTGGCCACTGCTGATGCTTCTATTGGGGGGGCAAACTAATGGGTGTGACAGCATTTTTCCCAGCGATTGCTGAAATTTTCTTAGCAGGCGTTTCGATTGTTTTGGTGCTGGCCGCGGCCTTTGGTGGTGAAGATGGCAAAGCCTCTGGCTTGATGCGTAAATTGGCGGTCGCCAGTTTGATCATCACAGGCATTCTGGTGGCGTCATATGGCAATACGCCAAGTCTTGCCTTTGGTCATTTGTTCATGACCTCGCCGTTTATGGTTTATATGAAACTTCTGGTTTTATTCGGGGCGACCATCATTCTCTTGATGTCGCGTGGCCATGTGGCGGCGGATAATATCAACCGTCCAGAATTTCCATTGCTTATCCTCTTGTCTGTTTTGGGCATGATGGTGCTGATCTCATCGAATGATTTGATGGTGCTGTATATGGGGATTGAATTGCAATCTCTGCCGCTTTATGTGATCGCGGCCATGCGGCGGGATTCCGTTCGTTCATCTGAAGCAGGGCTGAAATATTTCTTATTGGGCGCGTTATCCTCAGGTTTATTGCTTTATGGCGCGTCACTGATTTATGGCTTCACAGGCTCAACCAATTACGGTGAGATTGCATCATCGCTGTCGCAAGATGTATTAAATGGTGGTGTATCAAGCGGCGCAGTGATCGGGATCGTCTTCTTGATTTCAGGCATGGCCTTTAAGATTTCAGCCGCCCCGTTCCATATGTGGACGCCAGATGTGTATGAAGGCTCACCCACGATTGTGACTGCGTTTTTTGCGGTAGTACCAAAACTGGCCGCTATGTCGCTGTTCCTGCGGGTGACCTATGGCATGCTGGGGTCAGCATCAGACAGTTGGCAACAAGTGGTTGTCGCTATTGCCATGGCGTCAATGATTATCGGTGCTTTGGGCGCGATCATGCAGACAGATTTAAAACGTCTGATGGCGTATTCGTCGATTGCTCATATGGGCTATGCTTTGGTGGGGATGGCCTCTGCCCAAGCCGAAGGTATTAGCGCGGTAATGATCTATATGGCGATTTATATCGTTTCATCCATCGGTATTTTCGCTCTGATCCTGACCTTATCGCGTGAAGGCACTGCCGTCACCAAAATCAACGATCTGGCCGGGTATTCACGCACCCATCCGCTTTATGCGGCTTGTATGTTGATCTTCTTATTCTCCATGGCTGGCATCCCACCATTAGGTGGGTTCTTTGGCAAATGGTTTGTCTTCTCAGCAGCGGTCAACGCAGGCCTTGTTCCATTGGCTGTTTTTGGTGTCTTGAGTTCAGTCATCGGCGCGTTTTATTACATTCGCATCATTAAAGTGATGTATGTCGATGATGTAGCGGATGCGTTGGATCAACCTGACCGCCGCACCAATGGCATGATTATTTTGTCAATGGCCGTTATCACCGCATTGATGGTCTTTGTGCTGTCGAGTTTGCGTGAAGGCATTATGGGCACATTGCCTTATATTGCCTTTATCGCAGGGTAACAGATGATGAAGGGGTTGATCATCTCATCCCATGAGGTGGTCACCTCAACTTCCGATTTGGTGTTTGAAGCGGCTAAGGCCGGCGCGTCAGAAGGCACAGCCATCACTGCATCCGTTCAAACCAAGGGTAGGGGGCGGCATGGCCGCCAGTGGTTCTCACCAGAGGGTAATTTTTATATCTCTGTTTTATTCAGGCCAGCACGCCCCCGTGGCGATTGGCCCAGCCTTTCTTTGGTCTCTGGTCTGGCGCTATATTCTGCCGTTGCGGAATGGCGTGACCCCAGCGATTTAGGACTGAAATGGCCGAATGATCTGTTGTATCAAGGCGGCAAGACAGCAGGGATTTTATTAGAAGCCCAAGATGCTGTTGTTGTGTTGGGATGCGGCGTTAATCTTAATGCCCCGCCTGATCAGGTTGAAGGATGGGCGCCATCGGCGTTAAATCAATCCCAAAACCTAGACCCTATCACCAAAGAAGGATTGCTGGCCTGTTTTGATGAACATTTAACCCGTTATTATAATCTTTGGTTAGAGACTGGATTTGCGGGAGTGAAACCAGAATGGCTGGCAGCATCTGCCCATCATCAGGCTCGTTTGACGATTGACCAAGGCCAAGACAAGCCATTAGAAGGTGTATTTTCCGATCTGACCGATGACGGTAGGCTTTGTCTTCGTGATGATAATGGTGTAGATCATGTCCTGAGCGC
>WTHX01000161.1:7548-11248 GCA_011522975.1 Alphaproteobacteria bacterium
CATTATAGGAAGACAAATGCTTCTGACGATTGATTGCGGCAATACCAACACAGTGATTGGCCTCTTTAAAGATGGTGAAAAACTGATGCAATGGCGCATGGCCACCGATGCCAACCGCACCGCCGAAGACCATGCCTATTGGCTTTATCACCATATGGGCAAAGCAGGGTTTGGCGATGCCGCCATTTCAGGTGTTGTCATCTCAACCGTCGTGCCATCTTGTTTGCGTGCTTATCAAGGCTTGGCGAAGGATCACCTGAAGGCCGATTGCTTTGTGATTGACCCTTCAAAAGATGATCACGGCGTTGCCATCCGCATCCCAGAACCGAAACAAGCCGGGGCTGATCGTATTGCCAATACAGCAGGGGCAATCGTTTACCCTTTGCCGGCTATGGTGATTGATTTTGGTACTGCCACAACCTTTGATCTTGTTGATGCTGATGGGGCGTATATTGGCGGGGCGATTGCCCCTGGGGTGAATTTATCCATTCACGCCTTGGCGGAAGCCGCCGCACGCCTGCCCATGATCGAAACGGAACAATGGTCGCAAGATTTATCAGTTTTAGGCACGACAACGGTGGACGCCATGAATTCTGGCCTATATTACGGATATATCAGTCTTGTTGAAGGCATGATCAAACGTCTGCAAGCTGCTTACGGCCAAAAGATGACCGTCATCGCAACAGGCGGGTTATCGCAATTATTTTCACAAGCCATTGATGGGGTTGACCATCATGACCCTGATTTGACCATCAATGGCATGGCTATCATTTACGCCAATCGAAAGGCATAGAATGTCAAAAAAATCAGCACAAAACGAAACCCATAACCACCAAGCGCAATGGTCAGGACAGGATTTGATGTTCGTGCCGCTGGGCGGGTCTGGCGAAATTGGCATGAATGCCAATCTTTTTCATTATCAAGACCAATGGTTGATGGTGGATTTGGGGATCAGTTTCCCTGATGAATCAATGCCGGGGATTGATGTTGTTCTCCCTGATTTGAGTTTTATTGAAAAACGCCGCAAATCACTGGCTGGTTTGGTGATTACCCATGGCCATGAAGATCATTTGGGGGCAATCCCTTATCTGTGGGAACGTCTGAAATGCCCAATTTTTGCAACGCCATTTACCTTGGCTTTGGTGCGGGCAAAACTGCGTGAAAACCTACCTGATGCCAAAGTTGATCTGATCGCATTGCCGTTTAACGCGCCTGTTGAAATTGGCAGTTTTTCGGTTGAGATGATCTCACTGACCCATTCGATCCCTGATCCTGCTGGTTTGGTCTTGCGGGCAGGGGGCAAAACCATTTTCCACACCGGCGATTGGAAATTTGACGAAGACCCATTGCTGGGCCCTGTCAGCGATCAAAACGCATTGAAAGCCCTTGGCGATTCTGGGGTGGATGTCATGATTGGTGATAGCACCAATGCTATGGTGGAAGGCCGCACTGGATCAGAAGCCGATGCCCGTGATGGATTGATCAAAGAGATTAAAAAAGCCACAGGCCGTGTAGCGGTGACGTGTTTTGCGTCTAACGTGGCGCGGGTCAATACATTGGTGCACGCCGCCAGAGAAACAGGCCGCAGCCCATTGTTGATTGGACGGGCGTTGCACCGCATCACCGAAGCCGCGCGGTCTTGCGGGTATTTGCAAGATTGGCCAGATCTTCTGTCAGAGGATGATTATGATCTGGTGCCGCGTGAAAATGTCTTGATGATTTGCACAGGCTCTCAAGGGGAGCCGCGTTCCGCCATGTCACGGATTGCATCGGGCAGTCATCATTCGATTAGCCTTGATAAAGGCGACACTGTGATGTTTTCATCACGGCAAATTCCAGGCAATGAACCTGCGATTGCGAAAGTCCAAGACAGTTTGATCAGGCGCGGCATCCATGTGGTGACCGATGATGATGCCCCGATCCATGTTTCTGGCCATCCTGCTCGTGATGAAATGGCTGAGATGTATCAATTGATTCGCCCGAAATTGGCAATTCCTGTCCATGGTACGGCGCGCCATTTGAAAGCCCATGCGGCATTGGCGAAATCGTGCCAAGTGCCGGCAACGTTGATCCCGAATAATGGTGATATGATCGTTTTGAATGATGATGAAGCTGCGTGCATTGGTACGGCTGAAACAGGCCTGCAAACCTTTGAAGGTGGTGAGGTTATCAGCATTGATAGCGATACCATGCGTGATCGCCGCCGTATGTTGTGGAACGGCTCTGTCACCGCCTCTGTGGTATTAAGTTTGTCGGGTGACCTTTGCTTGGCGCCTCAGATCAGTCAATCAGGCCTGTCCGAAGGGTATCGGGCCGATGATTATCTGGCCGAAGCCTCAATCCGTATTGAAGATGCGATTATGGGCCTGTCGGATGAAAAGGTTATGGACGACCAGCGCGTTATGGATGTTTGTGGCCAAGCCTTACGCGGGTTGGCAAAATCGATGTTTAAACGGCGGCCGATGGTGCAAGTCCATGTTATGCGGGTTGATGCGCTATCGGTGACCGGCGAATAGACCAATAGGGGGGCGTCATGATTGGACGGTTAAACCATATTGCCATTGTTGTGGCTGACCTTGATGAGGCCACCGCCCGCTGGCGGGATGTTTTGGGGGCCGAGGTATCTCAGCCGCAAGCCCTGCCTGATCATGGGGTGACCGTGGTGTTTATCGACAGCGGCAACAGCAAGATCGAATTGCTTGAACCTTTAGGCGATGACAGCCCGATCGCCAAATATCTTGAACGCAACCCTGATGGCGGTATGCATCATATGTGCTTTGAGGTTGACGATATTCTGGCGGCGCGTGATCAATTATTAGCAGAGGGCGCGCGCGTTCTTGGGGATGGGGAGCCTAAAATCGGCGCTCATAATAAACCTGTCTTGTTTTTACACCCGAAAGATTTTAACGGCACTTTGATTGAACTGGAGCAAGCCTGATGGGAACAGTTTCTGGTATTGTTGTTTATATCCTGCTGTGGTGGTGGGTGTTCTTCATGTCCTTGCCCTTTGGGGTCAAACGTACTGAAGTGGTTGAAGATGGCCATGATGCCGCCGCGCCGCAAAAAACCCATTTATGGAAAAAAGCCGCTGCCACCACGGTGATTGCTTTTATTCTATGGTTGGGCGTGGATGCTTTGATTGCGGCTGATATCTTTTCGTTCCGCCGCATGGCAGAAGACTATTAAGCCTTTCCTATTTTCGGTGGATAGTAATCCATAAAAAATAGCCCATAAAAAATGGCGGGGACTAGCCCGCCATTTTATTGATCATGTTTTTTCAACATGCAGCGCTTTTGCGCTAATTTTTATGACCTCCCCAACCTCGGTCAATGTAAAAAACCTTAAGTAACAATTTTGGTCTTGTCACCTATAAATTTAACTTTTTTTTCATTTTATTTTGTAGGGGCACAAAATTTAGACATAAAATTACAATTCGGTTAATAATAACGTCATATTGATGTCTTTATGCACGTTTTGTCGCATTGCCATCAATGCAATGATCTACCAATGTTCAAAAATGAAGAAAGACATGACACATTTAGAGATATTTATGGCTTCTGATCATGCCGGTGTTCAATTGCGGCAGTCATTGGCCTCGGTCTTGACTGATCTTGGGCATATTGTCCATGATTTGGGCCCTGCAAGTTATGAACGGGTGGATTACCCTGAATATGGCGCGGCATTGGCCAAAGCCATGAAA
>WTHX01000122.1 GCA_011522975.1 Alphaproteobacteria bacterium
ATTAAAAACTGCAAAGCCGCCGATCAATACAATGCTCAAAAGGCTGATCGCCACCAGCAGTTCAACCAAACTGAACCCTTGCAAAAATGGTTTGGTTGAGGCTAATAGATGATGGCGGGTTTTGTTAAAATTCATTGATGGCAACCAAAATGAAAAACAAAAAAATTTGAACAAAGCCCTATCTTTGTAACAGGTTTTGATCAGTCTTGACAGTGTCCTGTTGGTGCTAGACTGTAGGATTTTAATATCGAGAATAAGAGTAAATTTACAGGTTATTCAAACCACTGTTTGTCGGGCAGTTTATGTTAAGATGAAGACTGAAGATTATAAAAATTGGTTTCAGCAGCCTCATATTTTATTGATGATCACGGCCGCTGCCATGCCGATCAGTTTCATCACATGGTCAACATTAATTAATAATTTTGCGGTCGAACAATCTGCCTTTACCGGACGTGAGATTGGCATTTTGCAATCTTTGCGTGAAGTGCCTGGGTTTCTTTCGTTTTTGGTGGTTTATCTGCTGTTGGTCTTTAACGAACAACGTTTGGCCTTGGTGACATTAGCCTTGCTAGGGATTGGCACGGCCATGACAGGGTATTTGCCGTCGGTCATGGGGCTTTATTTCACCACGGTTTTGGCTTCAATCGGTTTTCATTATTATGAAACCTGCAATCAATCTTTGGCGATGCAATGGCTGGATAAAAAGACAGCCCCGCAAATGTTGGGCAAGATTTATGGTTTTGCCGCCATGGCACAGGTCTTTACCTTGCTGGCGATTTTTATCGCTGTCATGGTGTTATCACCGCAATTGGGGCTTTCCGATATCATCAAAGGCGGGGCGTTTCCCGCGGGGCAATTTGGCTATCAGATCATTTACCTGATCGCAGGTGTGGTGACGGTGGGGCTGGCATGTTTAGGGCTTTTTGGATTTCCCCTATTCAAAGCCACCAACCCGCAACGCAAATCAATTGTCTTGCGGTCACGTTATTGGCTTTATTACGCTTTAATCTTTATGTCAGGGGCACGGCGGCAAATCTTTGTGGTCTTTGCCGGGTTCTTGATGGTGGAAAAATTTGGCTATTCCATCGGGCAAATCTCGCTGTTGTTTTTGGCCAATGCTGTGATGAATATTTGGCTAGCGCCAGTGATTGGCAAAATGATTGGCCGGATTGGTGAACGCGCGGCTTTGATCATTGAATATATTGGATTGATTATGGTCTTTACCGCCTATGCCTTTGTTGAATCAGCCACCATCGCGGCTGGGCTTTATATTGTTGACCATATGTTCTTTGCCATGGCGATTGCCATTAAAACCTATTTCCAGAAAATTGCTGACCCGGCAGATTTCGCGGGTACAGCCAGCGTGTCCTTTACCATCAATCATATTGTTGCGGTGGGGCTACCAGCAGCGTTTGGCCTGTTGTGGTTGATCTCACCTGCGGCAGTGTTTTTATCGGGGGCGGCAATGGCGGCAATTTCTTTATTACTGGCCTTTAATGTGCCAAGGCATCCGGAGCAAGGCCAAGAAGTGGTCTTTGGTCATCGCGGTGCTATCGGCCAAGCCGCGGAGTAATTTTGATGGCGGATGCATCTACAGATATTTTGATTATTGGCGCAGGGGCTGTGGGGCTGGCGATTGCACGCAAAGCTGCGCTTTCTGGACGTGACGTGATTTTGGTCGAAACCAATGAAAGTTTTGGCATGGAAACATCGTCCCGAAATTCGGAAGTGATCCATGCAGGAATTTATTATCCTGAAGATTCACTGAAAGGCCAGTTATGCGTCAAAGGCGCGCTGGCCATGTATGAATTTTGTAATGCCCGTGGCATCACCACTAAAAATTATGGCAAATTGATTGTTGCCACCGATGACAGCCAGATCCAAGGGCTGGAGTCTTTGAAAGACAAAGGTGAGCGTAATCAAGTCCCTGGTCTTGAGATTGTTGCTGGTCAAGCGTTATCCGAAAAAGAACCTTATCTGAAGGCGGTTGCCGCGCTTCACTCTCCGTTAACAGGGGTGGTGGATAGCCATGGTTATATGGCGCAACTTGAAGCCGAAGCTGAAAATGCTGGGGCAATTATCGCCTATCAAAGCAGGTTTCAATCCGCCGTTAAAACCGCCCATGGCTATGATGTGGTGATTGATGGTCAAGGGGAAGAAATGACGTTGTCGTGCCGCCATATTATCAACGCGGCTGGGCATGGATCGTTTCAAGTCTCCCATAAAATTGATGCCATGGATGCCGCCAGCATCCCGCCGCATTACATGGCGAAAGGCCAGTATTTCACGACAACGAAAAAAGCCCCATTTTCGCATTTGATTTATCCGATGCCATCAGGTGGCGGGTTGGGAATCCACCTGACGATCGACACCCAAGGCGGCGCGCGGTTTGGCCCTGATATTCAATGGGTGGATGAAATGGATTACAGTGTTAACCCTGCTGACCGTGATAAATTTTATCAACTGATATCCAGTTATTGGCCTGACCTTGAGCCGGAAGATTTGGTCCCCGCATGGGCAGGGGTGCGCCCTAAAATCTATGACAATGGTAAAGTCTTTCAGGATTTTACGATCCATCAGCAACACGATCATGGGGCTGAAGGCGTGATTGCGCTTTATGCGATTGACTCCCCCGGCTTGACGTCAAGTTTGGCTTTGGCTGATCATGTGATGGGGCTGGAGCAAATCCAATGAGCAAAAAAGTTGCAATCCTAGGCGGCGGTATCGTCGGTGTTTGCGCCGCCCTTGAAGCGCAAAAAGCAGGGTTTGACGTGGTCTTGATTGACCGTAAAAAACCGGGGCGTGAGACGTCTTTTGGCAATGCAGGGGTGTTGTCGGAATCTTCTGTGGTGGTGTTGAATAACCCGGGCTTGATCAAAGCCCTGCCGCAATTGTTGAAAAACACCAGCGTTGGTTTTCGCTATTCGCCATGGTTTGCGTTTAAAAATCTGGGCTGGTTTTTAAAATTCTTGAGTTATTGCACGCCCAAGAAAACCCGCCATGCGGCCCATGCCTTAAGGGCATTGATGGTGATCTCGCTCGACCGCCATAAAGCCTTGATCAAAGAAGCCAAGGTTGATGACCTGCTGCGTTATCAAGGCTGGCTTAAAATCTTCCGCAAAGCGTCAAGTTTTGAGAAGTTTAAAGCAGAGATGAAAATCATGGATGATGCGGGGGTGCGATACAGCGTTTATGACCGGTCTCAAATCCGTCAATTGGAGCCAGGGTTAAAGCCGATCTATGACCATGCAGTGTTGGTGGACGATACTTGCGGGGTCAGCAATCCCGCCAAATTAACCGATGCTTATGTTGAATTGTTTTTGGCCGCGGGCGGGCAGGTGATCGAAGACAGCATCACAGGGCTTGCGCAACAAGATGGCTGGCAAGTTGATCTTAAATCAGGTCAGCAGATTAATGTCGATCAAGTGGTCTTGGCGGCAGGGGCATGGTCGGCTGAGATCGCATCTTGGCTAGGGTATCGCATCCCGATGCTGTGGGAGCGGGGGTATCACCGCCATTTGGAGCCTGCTGATGCGCCGGCGCTAAAACGCGCCATCCATGACGTTGATGGCGGTTTTGTCATGGCGCCCATGCAAACAGGGGTGCGGATCACAACTGGGGTTGAAATGCGTGACCGTGATGCGCCACCAAATTACACCCAATTGGATGCGTCGATCAGTGATGCGCGTAAAAACCATGGTTTTGGTGACCCTGTCGATGCTGAACCGTGGATGGGACGACGGCCAACGCTGGTGGATAGTCTGCCGATGTTAGGGGCAGCCCCGCGCCATGACGGGCTATATTTTAACTTTGGCCATCAACATATAGGCCTTAGCATGGGGCCAGGCTCAGGGCAGGTGATCACGGCTTTACTGAAAAATGAAACGCCGCCGATTGATATCGCGCCCTTTGCGCCTGAACGTTTTCCGATCTAATGTATTTTTGAATAAAAGTGAGGTCATATGATGACGCCTGAACGTGGATTTCCCAAAGCCGAATTTGAACAGAGACTGGCGGTGGTGCAAGCCGCCATGGCGACTGATGATATTGATGTTCTCTTGCTGACCCAAGAACATGATATTCGTTATATCACAGGGTTCATGACGCCGTTTTGGCAAAGCCCAACACGCCCTTGGTTTGTCGTGGTGCCCAAGTCAGGTTTGCCCAAAGCGGTGATCCCCACCATTGGCCGTGAGGTGATGAAACGTTGTTTTACCGATGCGGTGCATTGTTTTGCCGCGCCTTCAAACACTGATGACGGTATTGCGCTTTTGGGGCGGGTGATCGCCGATTGCGCGGGGCCAACCCCTGTTTTGGGGATGATGATCGGCGCTGAAACAAAATTAATGATGCCGCTGATGGATATGGAAGTGCTGATTGATGCCATTGGCCAGCCCGAATTGGTCGATGCCACGGAGATTTTGCGCTCAGCACGGATGGTCAAATCACCGCTAGAGATTGCGAAATTGCGGCATATCTGCGGTCTGGCCAGTGATGTGTTTAACGGCATGCCTGAATGGGTTCATATCGGGCAAAGCCTTCGGTCTATTTTCAGTGAATTTAAAATCAATGCCCTTCGATCAGGGATTGATGATGTGTCCTATCTGGTGGGGAATGCAGGGCAAGGCGGTTATGATGATATCATCTCTCCGCCCGGTGAAGACCCGATCCAATCAGGCGATGTTTTAATGCTGGATACAGGTTGTCTTTGGGATGGTTATTTCTGTGACTTTGATCGCAATTACGGTTTTGGTGATGTTTCAGGCGAAGCCTTGGATGCTTATGAATTGCTTTGGCAAGCCACCGAAGATGCGATCACAGGGCTCAAGCCTGGCATGACCTCGGCGGATCTTTTTGGCATTATGCAATCACGCTTGGGGGCAACCGATGATGATGTTGGCCGTTATGGACATGGATTGGGGATTCAATTGACCGAACCGCCATCCCATATTGGCTGGGATGATACGGTGCTGACTGAAAACATGGTGCTGACGCTGGAGCCATCATTAGCCCTGTCAGGCGGTAAAATGATGGTCCATGAAGAAAATATCTTGCTGACGGCAGATGGGGCGGAATTGCTGTCTAAGCGCGCCGCACCGCAACTGCCGATCATCAAGTGATTAATCCATTAGAAGATTAATCCATTAGGCTGCGGATTTTTTCCACCAATGGGGTGTTGATCTGGCGCGGGGCGTCAGACAACCGGTTCTTATGGCGGCGTTCACCCGGCAAGCGGACGCCATCAAGGCCAGTCAATTTATTGAAAAACCCTTCACAATGGTCATCCCAATTATCTGTCGCGATCATCGCTGGCGACATGGCCAGAATAAACTGCCCGCCTTGCGGTGGACCGCCATCACCATTGTCTCCTTCTTTGGCTTCAAAAGAGAAGTTTTCCCCAACCAGACCTGCGGCGAGAAGTTCAACCATCATGGCAATGGCCGAGCCCTTATACCCGCCAAAGGGTAAGAGCACCCCGCCATCGGCTATCTCATTAGGATTGGTGGTCATGGCGCCATTTTTATCAAGCCCTGTTCCCATCGGCACATCATGGCCTTCACGGGCGGCAATTTGTACTTCCCCCATGGCCATGGATGCTGTCGCCATATCAAAGACAACCGGTGATTTGCCTGGGCGTGGCCATGCAAAAGATAGTGGATTTGTGCCAAACAGCGGCTTGGTTGCCCCCGCAGGTGCAACCGCAGGCATATATGGCGTGCAAGCCAGCCCCACCAGATTATGTTCGGCCAAGGCTTCGACCTCAGGCCAAAGCGCGGCCATATGGTGAACATGGCTGATTGCCAAAACACCAACGCCTAGATTTTTTGCCGCTTCTGCCAAAAGTGGAATGCCAACTTCATGGGCGATCGGGGCATAGCCATTATCGCCATGAACTCGCACCAAAGCAGGGGTGACTTGTTCGGCTTTTGGGGCGGCATTGCCCTTCACCTTCCCTGACCTGAGTGACGCGACATAAGCCGGCAAGCGAAACAATCCATGGCTATGGGATCCATCACGTTCAGCCGTCATGATCGTATTTGACAGCGCATCAGCATTGGCTTGGTCGGCGCCGTTTTGAGTCAAACAGTCATGGGCCAGATTGTAAATCTCATCGAGTGTTAATGGTGTTGTGTTCATGCCTGTCTCCTTTAAACATTGGTGTCGATAATGACGCTGATGCCTTGACCGCCACCGATACACATGGTGGCCATGCCGTAACGGGCGCCACGGCGTTTCAATTCATAGATTAATTTGGTCATGATAATCGCGCCGGTAGCCCCCACAGGATGCCCCAAGGCAATCGCCCCGCCATTGGGGTTCACGATTTCAGCGGGCAATCCCAATTGTTTGGACACGGCACAGGCTTGGGCGGCGAAGGCTTCATTGCTTTCCACGACCTCAAGGTCAGTGATTTTTAACCCGGCTTTTTCCAAGGCCATTTTTGTTGCGGGTACAGGGCCCATGCCCATCACCCGTGGGGCGACCCCACCAAAACCATAGCCAATAATTTTGGCCATCGGTGTGCTGCCATGGGTTTCTGCGGCCTTGGCATTGGCCAGCACCAAAGCTGCCGCACCATCATTAATCCCTGAAGAATTGCCCGCAGTCACGCTGCCATCTTTTTGAAAGACAGGGCGCAAGCCAGACAGACTATCGATGGTGGTTTCTTCGCGAATATATTCATCCGTGTCAAAACTGGTGGTTTTACGGCGTTCGGTGACGTCAATCGCGGTGATTTGATCTTTGAAATAGCCAGCGGCTTGGGCGGCGGCGGCGCGGCGTTGACTTTCAGCGGCAAAAGCATCTTGGTCTTCACGGCTGATGCCTTCATCGGCGGCGATATTTTCTGCCGTGATGCCCATATGCCCAAGGCCAAATGGGTCCTGCAACGCCCCCAGCATCATATCATGGGCGGTGGCATCGCCCATGCGGCTGCCCCAACGAAGGCTAGGCATCAGGTGGCCGCCTTTGCTCATCACCTCAACCCCGCCAGCAAGGGCGATATCAGCATCCCCCAAAAGCAATAATTGCGTCGCGCTGGTGATGGCTTGTAAGCCACTGCCGCATAAGCGGTTGACCGTCAGCGCAGGGGCAGATTCTGCCATGCCAGCGCCAATAGAAATACAGCGTGAGATATACATATCGCGCGCTTCAGAATGAATCACATTGCCGATCACCGCATGGCCAACAGCATCAGCAGGAACACCGCTTTGGGCGATCGCGGCGGCGGCGATATGACTGCCCAGATCAATCGGGGAAGTGTTCTTAAGACTGCCGCCAAAACTGCCGATAGCAGAGCGGGTGGCGGAAAGAATGTAAACATCAGGATGGGGCCTTGTTGTTGACATGATAAGCCTTTCATAAGGATTTGTGGCGATCGGTAATTGATAGTTTGTTGTGCCAAACTCTTGACGTCAAATCATATTCGGCACGCCTATTAAATTAATAAAATTAAATTAATGCAAAACGCATAAATAAAATAGACGATAATGCGATCTGCGGTTTAAAGTTATCTCTTAAATGCTTGTTTGGCTAAGGATAGGATTCCCCCTCGTGTCTGAAGTGTCTTTATCGGATTGTTACACCAAATCATCTGGCCCTGCCTTGATCAATGGCACGCAGGCGTTGGTCCGCTTGTTGCTGGAACAAGCCCGGCGTGACCGTGCCCATGGGCTTAAAACCCGAGGATTGGTCAGCGGTTATCCAGGCTCACCTTTGGGCGGGCTTGATCTGGAATTGGGGCGGTCAAAACGTTTCCTTGATGAAGATGGTATTGTTTTCCAACCAGGCTTAAACGAAGAGCTGGCCGCCACCGCGCTTTGGGGCAGTCAGCATATCGGGATTTATGACCAGTCTGAATATGACGGTGTCTTTGCGCTTTGGTATGGCAAAGGCCCGGGGCTTGACCGCGCCATGGATGCGTTGCGTCATGCCAATCACGGCGGGGTTGCCCCGAATGGTGGGATGGTGATCGCGGTTGGTGATGACCCGACAGGCAAATCGTCAACATTGGCTTATCAATCTGACCAAGGGTTTGTATCTTTGGGGGTGCCCTATTTCTTCCCGAGGCGGGTTGAAGATATCATCCCCATGGGGCTTCAGGCTTTTGCGCTGTCGCGCTATGCGGGTTGCGTTGTTGGGCTGAAAATTGTCATTGATACGGCTGATGCCAATGTGGTGATTGATACAGGCGCGCTTCAGCCTGACATTAAAACGCTGGACCCTGTTTTGGATGTTCATGTTGGCCGCCATGACCCGTCCTTGCTGCGGGAAACGCGGCTTCACCAAAAAAGACTGCCGGCTGTTGCCACGTGGCTGGCGCATCATGATGTCAATCAGGTGCTGGCCAATCCAAAGCAAAAAACCCTTGGGCTTGTGGCGGTGGGCAAAGCCGTGATGGAAACCCAAGAGGCTCTTCATAGTTTGGGGCAAAGTTTGGGAATTGATGCGCCTCATGATCATGGCATTGGCTTTATGTCGGTTGCCATGCCCTATCCGCTAGAGACCAAAGCGCTGACTGATTTTGCCCAAGACTATGATGAAATTCTGGTGATCGAAGAAAAACGCGGCCTTGTGGAAGAACAATTGGCGCGGGCTTTGGTCAATCTGAAATCGCCACCAAAATTAAGCGGCAAGACCACCCCTGATGGTGAGGCGTTATTGCCAGCCTATGGTGAATTAACGGTGGAGTTGATTGCAGATGCCATTGCCAAGCGCGGCGCGGCACAAAATATCCCTGCTTTCTCTCAATCAAGAAGTGATGCCAATTCAGCGGCAAAATCACATCATGATAATCTGCCCGCCATCCCAATACGGACGCCTTATTATTGCGCCGGTTGCCCCCATAATTCATCCACCAAACTTGGCGAAGGTGAGGTCGCTGGCATGGGGATTGGTTGCCATTCGATCAGTGGGTTTTTGACCCCTGATGCGATCACCAATTTCACCCAAATGGGGGGTGAGGGCGCGTTTTGGATTGGCCGTGCGCCATTTTCAAACATTGACCATACATTGCAAAATATGGGGGATGGCACCTATACCCATTCGGGGTATCTGGGCATCAGGGCGGCGATCGCGGCGGGCGTCAATATGACGTTTAAAATCCTTTATAATGATGCTGTTGCCATGACCGGCGGTCAGGATGCGGCTGGCGGTTCAGACCCGGATGCCATCGCCAAACAGGTGCTGTCTGAAGGGGTGAAATCTGTTGCAGTGGTGACCGATCAAATCGAAGAAACCAAAGCCGCAGGCCATTGGCCCGAAGGCGTTAGCTTCCATCATCGGCGGGATCTTTTGGCGGTGCAAGATGACTTAAGCCGCATCGAAGGCGTGACTTGTTTGCTTTATGTTCAGACATGCGCGGCTGAATTGCGGCGGCGGCGCAAGCGTGGGAAAATTCCTGATCGGGCGGAACGGTTGTTGATCAACCAAGCGGTGTGTGAAGGTTGCGGCGATTGTGCCGTCAAATCCAATTGTGTTGCGGTCAAACCTGTGGTGCATCCTGAAGGCATCAAACGGCAGATTGATCAATCGGTTTGCAATAAAGATTATTCTTGTAATGAAGGCTTTTGCCCCAGTTTTGTCAGCATCGTGCCAAAAGGCGTGATGGCTGAAAGCAAACGCCCTGATCTGCCTGACCTAGATTTGCCGTCGCCGAAGGCAGAAAAAAAAGGCATCAGCAATATCTATATTGCGGGGATTGGCGGCACGGGTATTTCGACCATTTCCGCTATGCTGGTCATGGCGGGGCGGCTTGATGGCGTTTATGCCCAAGCGATGAATTTAACAGGATTGTCTCAGAAAAATGGTGGGGTGACCGCACAGGTCAGAATGTCGCGCGATATTCCGCTTAACAATCGCATGGTGCGCCTGCCGCCACGATCAGCAGATTTGCTTTTGGGCTGTGATGCGGTGGTGGCTGTTCATGATTTTGCTCTTAAAACCCTCAGCCCTGAACGCAGCACCGCGTTGATTAATGCGCGGGTTGATCCTGTTGGTGTGGCTGGCGTGGGCACAGGTCATGTGGTTGATGATCAATTGTTGTTAACCCGGCTTCACGCGGTGATGGATCAAAATAAAATCACCCATCAGAATGTCGCCGATTTATCAGAACGGCTGTTGGGCAATACCACGACCGCGAATGTTATGCTGTTGGGCATGGCGGTGCAAATGGGGCTGGTGCCGGTCAGCATTGCCGCCATGGAAGGGGCGTTGCGGCTCAATGGTGTTGCCGTTGACGATAATCTGAAAGCCTTTGCTTGGGGACGCTGGCTGGCCCATGATCCTGACGTGGTGCTGAAAGCATCTGGGGTCATCAGCACCAAAACAGAAATAGACAGCAAGCCAGCGACTGAAGCCCTAGCGTATTTTGCCGATCGTTTGGCGGCCTACCATGACCAAGCCTATGCCGATCAGTATCATGGGGTGATTAAGCCTGTTCTCGATCAACTCGCAGTTATTTGCCCTGACGATGATCGTCTGGCCAGAAAAGCCGCCCGTGCCGCCTATCGCATCATGGCGATTAAAGATGAATATGAAGTCGCGCGATTGATGACATCGGCTGAATTTAACGATCAAATCAAAACCCAATTCGGCGGGGCAGCTTCCATGCATTATCATTTGGCCCCGCCTTTGATGGGGTTCTTAAAACACCGCAACGGCAAGCCCAGAAAGATCAGATTTGGCGCATGGATGACGACAGTGTTCAAAGGGCTAAAAAAATTGAAACCGCTTCGGGAAGGGGTTTTTGACATTTTTGGATACAGCCAAGAACGCCGCCGTGAATGGGCTTTCCGCGATCAGGGTCTGGCCATGATCACCGCCATGACGCCAAGATTAACGGCTGAAAATAAAGATCAATTTGAAGCCATGTTGGATGTGCTTTTATCGGTTCGTGGGTATGGCTATGTTAAATTGGCATCACTTGATGCCGCAGAAACACAACTGAAATCTTTACTGAACATTGCCGATGCTTCGGGCAAAGAAATAATCCGCACGGCATCTTAGGAGGATAAAATGATCACGCCGAAACTTAATTTTACCCGTGAGGAATTTGCCCAAAGACTGACCAAGACACGGCTTGAAATGGACCGCCGCGGGCTGGAGGTTTTGATCATCAGTGACCCGTCCAATATGGCGTGGCTGACAGGTTATGACGGTTGGTCGTTTTATGTCCATCAATGCGTTGTGCTGGGGCTGGAAGGGGAGCCGATTTGGTTTGGTCGCGGTCAAGATGCCAATGGCGCGCTTCGCACCTGCACCATGCATCCTGACCATATCATTGGCTATGCCGACCATTTCGTGCAATCCACCGAACGCCACCCGATGGATGATTTGTCTCGCCGGATGATCGATTGGGGATGGGGGGCTAAATCTATTGGTGTTGAGATGGATAATTACTGGTTTACCGCCGCTGCTTATCAATCGCTTCAACATCATTTGCCCAATGCAAGTTTCAAAGACGCCACAGGCTTGGTCAATTGGCAGCGGGCGGTGAAGTCTGACCAGGAATTAACCTATATGCGGCAGGCCGGCCAGATTGTTAGCAAAATGCACAACCGTATTGTTGAGCAAGTTGAACCCGGGATGCGGAAGGTTGATCTGGTGGCGGATATTTATGACGCTGGGTTGCGCTATGATGACGGGCTTGGCTTTGGTGGTGATTACCCGGCTATTGTGCCGCTATTGCCGTCCGGGTCTGATGCCGCCGCACCGCATTTGACATGGGATGATCACCCGATGAAATCAGGTGAGGGAACGTTTTTTGAAATCGCTGGGGTGGTCAATCGCTATCATTGCCCCTTGTCCCGAACCGTGTTTTTAGGCCAGCCGCCTGCCGATATGATCGAGGCTGAAAAGGCGGTATTAGAAGGCATGGAAATAGGGCTTGAAGCGGCACGCGCTGGCCAGCAATGCCAAGATATCGCCGAAGCCTTTTTTGGGACATTAGAAAAATACGGCATCATCAAAGATAACCGCGCAGGCTATGCTATTGGCCTGTCCTATCCGCCGGATTGGGGTGAGCGCACCATGTCGATCCGCCGCGGCGATGAGACCGTGTTGGAAGAAAACATGACCTTCCATTTCATGACAGGGTTGTGGATGGAAAATTGGGGATTGGAGATCACCGAAAGTATTATCATCAAAGATGGCGCGCCAGAATGTTTGGCCCAAGTGCCGCGCGAAATGGTGATCAAATCATGACCCAAGCCATTAATCCCATCACCCCGACCATCCCCTTTGATCAGGATGGCATTCACCACGGATATTTGCGCCTGCCGCATAGCCATGATGGTTCGGCTTGGGGCAATCTGATGATTCCGATCACGGTTATTAAAAATGGTGATGGCCCGACGGCTTTGCTGACAGGGGCTAATCACGGCGATGAATATGAAGGGCCGGTGGCGTTGCAAAATCTTGCGGTCAGTTTGACGCCTGAAAGCATTACAGGCCGCGTTATTATTGTGCCCTATATGAATTATCCGGCTTTCCGTGCCGCCAAACGCACATCCCCCATTGATGGCGGCAATATGAACCGCATTTTCCCCGGCAAGGCGGATGGCACGGCAACCCAGAAAATCGCTGATTATTTTGAACATCATTTGGTGCCCATGGCGGATTTAGTGTTGGACTTCCATTCCGGGGGGAAGACGCTTGATTTCGTGCCGTTTGCTGCCTGTCATCGCTTGCCTGACGCTGAACATGAAGCCCAGTGCAAGGCGGCTATGATGGCGTTTAACGCGCCTTATTCCATGACGTTGTTGGAAATAGACAATGTCGGGATGTATGACACAGCGGTTGAAAACCAAGGCAAGGTCTTTGTCAGCACCGAATTAAGTGGCGGCGGGTCAATCTCGGCCAAGACCGCGGGTATAGCCATGCGTGGGGCACGCAATTTGTTGATCCATGGCGGAATTCTATCGGGTGAAATTAACCATCAACCAACGGTTGTCTTGGATATGCCTGATGGCGACTGTTTTGCCTTTGCTGAGACCGAAGGCATGCTGGAGATGATGGTGGATTTAGGTGAGCCTGTTGAAAAAGGCCAAGCGATCGCCCAAATCTGGCCTCTGGATCGGTCCGGGGTGATGCCCCAGCAAGTCTTGGCTAAGCAAACAGGCATTCTGGCAGGCCGTCATTTCCCCGGGCTGGTGGCTATGGGCGATTGCCTTGCGGTGATTGGAATTATCCAAGAGGCGTAAAGCCAAGGCTTTTAATCAACAAAGGCGCGTTCAACAACAAAATCACCGGGGGCGCTATTGGCGCCTTCGACAAAGCCCATGTCTTCAAGCCGTGATTTGACATCATTGAGCATTGCCATAGACCCGCAAATCATCACCCGATCTTGGTCGCGGTCAAGCCCGCCACGACCCAGCAGATCATAAAGTGTGCCATCATCCATTAATGTTGTGATCCGCCCCATGGTGGCGGTTTCTTCGCGGGTGGTGGTGGTGACAAGGTGCAGCCGATCACGGGCAAATTCTCCCACCAATGGGTCTGACTTCACCGCTTCAACAGTATTGATCGAATAGGTTAATTCCGCTGCATTGCGGCAGGTATGGGTAACAATCACCTGATCAAATTTTTCATACGCCTCAGGGTCACGAATAAGAGAGGCGAAAGGCGCAAATCCTGTGCCCGTTGAAATCATCCATAATGTTTTGCCCGGCAGTAACGCATCCAGCACCAATGTGCCGGTTGGCTTTTTCCGCATCAATACAGTGTCGCCGGTTTTGATTTTTTGCAGATGTTCCGTCAAAGGCCCATCAGGCACTTTGATGGAATAGAACTCGATCGTCTCATCCCAAGATGGGCTGGCGATGGAATAAGCGCGGTAAACAACCTTATCATCTTCGGTTTTGGGCGGCAGGCCGATCATCACAAACTCACCTGACCGAAAGCGGAAACTGGCAGGACGGGTCAAGCGAAACCGGAACAGGCGGTCGGTATAATGTTCAACCTCGGTCACTGTTTCTGCAAAAACATTATCAGGGATAATGGCCATGGGATGCTCTTTCGTTCATTAATCAGTGCTTCTTACATAGGGTTGATGGCATCAAAGCGCAAGTCGCATCCATCGGTGCAGAAGGCGTTTTACTTTCCATCCCAATCTATGCAAAATTATTGCAGGAATGTGGAGAACATGATGACAGATATTCTGCTTGAAAACCGAAATGCCGAAATTGCAATTCTGACGATGAATAGACCAAAGGCGCGCAACAGCCTGTCTTTGGAAATGATGGCGGTGCTGAATGAAGCAATATTGCGTCTTGGCGGTGATGGTTCGGTCAAAGTGATTATCCTGAAAGGCGAAGGCCCTGCGTTTTGCGCTGGTCATGATTTAAAAGAAATGGCGGCGGCACGAAGTGGTGATGATCAAGGCCGTGCATTTTTCGAAAAAACAATGCAAGCCTGCTCGCGGCTGATGCAAGATATTGTCGCTTGCCCCAAGCCTGTGATCGCGGCGGTTGATGGGATCGCAACCGCGGCAGGGTGCCAATTGGTGGCCAGTTGTGATCTGGCGGTGGCGACATCATCCAGCCGGTTTGCCACGCCTGGGGTTAATATAGGGCTGTTTTGTTCAACCCCTATGGTGGCGGTGTCGCGCAATATTTCCCGCAAACGGGTGATGGAAATGCTGCTGATGGGGGAAATGATTTCGGCTGAAACAGCCGCCCAATGGGGACTAATCAATCGCGTGACAGATGAAGGCAAGGCCGAAGACACTGCTCTCAATATGGCAGAAGTGATCGCGTCAAAATCACCAGCCACGGTCAAGATTGGTATCGAAGCCTTTTACAAACAGGCCGAAATGCCCTTGGATCAAGCCTATGACTATACAGCGCAAGTGATGGTTGATAACATGATGCATCGCGACGCCGAAGAAGGCATCAATGCCTTTATCGAAAAGCGCAAACCAGAATGGCAAGGCTAAGGTTCTTTCGGGTTGGGCTTTTGCGCAGGCCATTTTTGCAGGCACAATTTACGCAAGTTATTTTTTGAAGGTTATGTTATGACATATCTAGTGAACATAAAGCGCCACATCATGGCCGTTCTATCCTTATTTCTTCTAACAATGGTAAGTCCAATGACAACACAAGCCGCCGAAGAACTCGGTATTGAAATTCTCACCCAAGGTGACGGCGACAAAGCCCAGATCGGTCAACGCGTCACGGTGCATTATGAAGGTCGCCTGACCGATGGCACGATGTTTGATTCATCTGTTCAACGTGGCCAGCCGTTTGAATTTACCCTTGGCCGTGGTCAAGTGATCAAAGGCTGGGAGTTAGGTGTCGAAGGCATGGCGATTGGTGAAAAACGCAAACTCACCATCCCATCTGAATTGGGTTATGGCGAACGTGGGGCTGGCGATAAAATCCCGCCGAACGCCACGCTTGTTTTTGAAGTTGAGCTCTTGGGTTTGGCGGATGCGGTTGTTTTGGGGCAAGCCACGCCAGAAGATTTGAAAAAAGCCCAAGCCGAAGGCGTTGTGGTGATCGATATTCGCCGCGAAGAAGAATGGCGCGAAACAGGCGTGATTGAAGGCGCTGAAACCATCACGGCGTTCACTGAAACAGGGCAATTGCATGCTGATTTCCAGCGCCGCTTCTTTGGCCTTGTCCAAAATCCTGAAACCCCGATTATGCTTTATTGTCGTACAGGCAATCGCACCGGCAGCCTGGGCAACGCGCTGATCGACCAATTGGGGTTCAGCAATGTGACGCATCTGACCGATGGCATTGTCGGCTGGAAAAAAGATGGTCACGCGACGGTGGGCTGGCCTGAATAAGGTCAGATACCCCGCTTGTTTCAAACTTCATAATAGTGCTGAGTCTTGCTGGGAAAAATGATCCCGGCAGGACTCGAACCTGCTGCCTCAAGATTAGGAATCTTGCGCTCTATCCTGATGAGCTACGGGACCATACCTGCTATGATATCAACTTGGCAGGGGGGTATCAAGATGGCGGGATCATGGGTACCGCATTCAGCAACGGCTAAAGACGCATTTCAGTAAGACCATCGGCTTCAGTTGCAGAAACACAAATGCTATCGAGGGCGCGTTTTTCTTCGTATGGCCATGGCGTTCCGCGATGCAGCACCGCACGCTCATCCCATAGCAGCACATCACCAACGGCCCATTGATGCGCATAAACACGTTCCGGCGTTGTCATAAAGTCAATTGCGTCATCAATTGCAGAGGCACCCTGATCGGGGCTGTCATGGCCATCAATGGCGAAGGCATGGGACGCAATGTAAAGTGCATCTTCACCAGTGACGGGATTACGCCACAATGATTTCCAACAGCGATCTGGCCAGCGTGTCATGGTATGACTGGCGGCAAGTTCTGGATTGATGCGTGCCCGTGAATGGGACAGACGATGCCAGAGCCCATGACCTTCAAACTGAGTTTTGAGTGATGCGGGCATATCAGCCCAACCGCGACGGGTGGAAGCAAATTCAGTTGCCCCGCCTGAAGACGGGATAACCCGGGCTGTCAGAATATTTACAAGGGCTGGGATTGGCAGGAAGGTGCTATCCGTATGCCAGAGCATATTGGCTTGCAGATCAAGCAGGCGGAGATCTTGTTCTGTCAGCAGGGTGCCATCAGATTTTATATTGCTGACCCTTGGAATTTCAAAAGGGATGTCCTTGTTTTCCGCCATAGCATCACGATTTTCGAGAGGCCCGAAAAGCTCAGCAATTCGAATATGTGTGTTTTCATCAATATTCTGTTCCCGAAACAGCAGCATGGAATGCTGTTCAAACAAAAGACGCAACTCAGGAAAAAGATTGTCTGCGGTTACAGTTTTAAGATCAATGCCCTCAACCTCCACACCAAAATGATTGTGCAACGGTTTTGTCATTACTTTGGTCATCATTCCCCCCTCATCTGCGCTAAACCTGCCGTCACCTATCGATTGGGCACAATTTCATAGCCAGGTTCTTCAGGTTCATCATCAAGGATTTCAGCTGGGAAACCATCGGCCAGAACGCTCAACCCGGTTTGGTCTTCAAGCCGGCGGATGATATTGGGTGAAAATTCCCGCTCACCATATTTGGCGATACCATCTTTGAACATGTCCACCATCAGGGGTGAGATTTCCAGCGGCACGTTATTATCTTCGGCGATTTGTTGGAACAGGCCGATATCCTTCAGCACCAAATCCATGGTGAAGTTAATATCGCGGCTGCCGTTTAAAATGACTTGGCTTTCGGTTTCATGGACAAAAGATGTGCCCGATGAAATTTTAATCGCCTCATAAGTCGTGGCCATATCCAGCCCTGCCGCTTTCATGGTCGTCAAGGCTTCCGCGCAGGTCAGCAAATTGGCGGTGGCCAGATAGTTGGTCATGACCTTTAAAACAGAGGCCGAGCCCAACTCACCGGTATGCAAGACCCGCCGCCCCAGCGTTGTTAGTACCGGCAACATACGGTCAAACACATCACGGTCGCATCCCGCAAAGATGGAGATATTGCCTGTTGCGGCACGGTGACAGCCGCCAGACACAGGGCAATCCACTGGCGATGCGCCCTTAGCGCGAACCTTTTCACCCAGCCGTTTGACTTCACCCGCATCGGTGGTGCTCATCTCAGCCCAGATTTTCCCTGTGCTCATCCCTGCCAGAAGACCGTCTTCAGCCTCCATGACAGCGGCGCTGGCTGCAGGGGATGGCAAACAAGTGATCACAAGATCGCAAGCCTCCATCATGGCTTTTGGGGACTCCCCCCAATGGGCGCCAGCCTCTAGAAATGGCGCGGTAATCTCAGGGTTAAGATCACGCACCGTGACTTCAAATTGATTGCGGATCAGGCTGCCCGCCAGTTTGCCGCCTACATTACCAAGCCCGATAAATCCAATATGCCGAATTGCCATGATGCGTTTCCCCTTCATGAATTATTTGCCAAAAAGCAAATTCATTGAGAGGCAAATCGCCAATCTTTTCAAGTAAAATAGTCAGCGGGTTTTCAAGAAAAAAACATCAATAGGTTTGACGTTCATAAAGCCTGTCGATTTGATCACGGAAATCCCGCCGGATGATATGGCGACGGATCTTGAGGGTTGGCGTCAATCTTTTGTTTTCGATGGTAAAGCCATCCTCCGCCAGAACAAAGCGGCGGACACGTTCGGAGGTGGTCAGGCGAGCATTGGCGGTATCAATGTCGTTTTGAATAAGCGCTATCATTTTGTCGCGGCGGCCATCGGCGCGGGTTTTGCAGTCATCAGATGGTACAATCACCGCCGCCAACCATGGACGGCGGTCACCATCAACCATGGCTTGGGCGATATTGGATTGGCTTGAAAGCCTTGTTTCCACCCGCATAGGGGAGATGTTCTCACCGCCTGAATTGACAATAATATCTTTGCTGCGGCCAATGATCGAAATATAGCCGTCATCATCAATTTCAGCCAAATCACCAGTATGAAGCCATCCATTTTTGATCATTTTGGCGGTTTCTTGGGGGCGCCCCCAATAGCCTTTCATCACCAGATCACCACGCACCAGCAATTCGCCTGATGCGGCCAGTTTTAACTCCACCCCTTCCAAAGCCGTGCCAACACTGGCGATACGGTTGTTGTCCAAAGGATTAACACTGATGACAGGCGAGGCTTCGGTCTGGCCATATCCTTGGGTTAAGGGCAGGCCCATGGCGAGAAAAAAACGCCCTACACGGGGCGGCAGGGCGGCCCCGCCAGAAACCATGACTTTAAGTCGGCCACCGAATTGCGCGCTGATTTTGCGGCGCACCAAAAGCGTCAAGACGTGATCCATGATCATGTGCAAAAGCGGCAAGCGGGTTTGTGTGGCACGGGCATGGCCTAATCGCAGGGTTAATTGCGCCAAACGCTGTTCAAGCCCGCTGGCATTATTGATCGCTTGATGCATCCGGTCATGCAGCACTTCACACAGGCGGGGGACGGTTGTCATCATGGTGGGGCGGACATCTTTTAACGCTTGGGCCAATTGATCAGGTGAGGTGAGATGATAAATTTCAGCGGCCAATAAAATCGGCAGATAAAGTCCAGTTGTATGTTCATAGGCATGGCTTAATGGCAAGAGCGACAGAAAAATCTCATGGTCCAAATTCAAAGATTTAAAGCGGTCATGCGCGGCAAAAATATTATGCAGCATAGACCGGTGGGTCAGCATCACGCCTTTCGGCTGGCTGTCGCTGCCTGATGTGTAGATCAAACAGGCGGTGTCATCTTTTTTAATCTTGCGGATGCGGGCATCAATATCAACGGCGAATTGAGCGCCATCTTTCATCAATCGTTGCCAGGCGATGACTGCAAGCCCTGCCGGTTGATGCATGGTTTGAGACTTTTCAACCATCACCATCAAGCGGCAATAAGGGGAGCGTTCAGCCGCAGGTTCTGCAATCGCCGCCAGTCTTTTGGTCGAACAAATCATCGCGACGGCTTGGCTGTCTTCTAAAATATGCAGATGGTCATCGGTGGTGTTGCTGGTAAAGGCTGGCACGCTGATGGCGCCAATCGCCATAATCGCCAGATCAGCCACCACCCATTCCAACCTATTCTCGGAGACAATCACAACGCGGTCGCCAGCATTCACACCCCGAGCGATCAAACCTGAGGCAACGTCGCGCACCTGTTGGGAGACCTCTTGATAACTCAGCCCAATCCAGCGGTCATGATGTTTGTTCCAGATAAATTTGCGGGTCCGATATTGATCGGCTTGGGTAAAAAAGACCTGAGGCAGGGATCGTATTTTTTTTGGGTCTAAAATGCTCATGCCTTTTTTTGATCCTCCATCCAGATAAACTTTATCAGAGCAGTGGGTGAAGGCCAATCTTTCTATGAAGAAAACCTAATCTATAAACATATTAAACAGAAAAGAAGATCGATTGGGCAGGTGATTTTGTCGCGGCTATATTGTGCAATTATCATTGCCGCCTATATTAATATTCCAACCTTTTGCGGAGACATTGATGCCTGATACAATCTCACCTGATTTGCCAGTATGGTCGCTTCAAGACCTTTATGAAGGGTTTGATGCCAAAGACATGACAGCGGATCAAGAATTTGTCCGCAAAGATGCCGAAGACTTGGCCAAGCAATGGAAATCCCGCTTGCATGATGCGTCAGCAAAAGACCTTGCCGATATCATCAGCCGCTATGAAGTGATTTGTGAAAAATTAGGCCGCATGACCAGTTTCACCGACTTGGCTTTTGCCGCCGATATGTCCGAAGCTGAAACAGGGCGGCAAGCTGGCGTCATGCGCGAGATTGAAAGTGAGATCAGCGCGCAATTGGTTTTTGTCGAACTGGAGTTGGCGACATTAGATGATGGTTTGATGGCGCAGCACTTAGCAGACCCTGCTTTGGCTTATTGGGAGCCTTGGATCAGAATCGTGCGAGCGTTCAAGCCCCACCAATTGTCCGAAGATATGGAAACCATGCTGTTGGAACGTCAACCCGCGGGGCGTTCGGCTTGGATCAGGCTGTTTGATGAAACCGCCGCCAGTTTGAAATTCCCCATTGACGGCGCCATGGTGGGTGAGGCTGAAATTCTGGATATGATGACCGATCCAGACCCTGCAGTCCGTGAAAAAGCAGGCCTCTCCCGGTCACAAGTCCTGGCCGATAACAGCCGCTTGATGACATTGATCTTTAACACCATCGCCAAGGATAAAAGCGTTGATGATAAATGGCGGCAATTTGACCGCCCTGTATCATCGCGCAATCTGGCCAATGATGTGGAAGATGAAGTTGTTGACGCTCTGGCCGAAGCCGTAACGACTCGCATGCCTGATCTGACCCATCGGTATTACGCCATCAAAGCCCGCTGGATGGGCAAAGATCAATTGCCTTGGTGGGACCGCAATGCCCCTGTGCCGGGTGAAGACAACCGCAAATTTTCTTGGGATGAAGCCAAAGACCTGATCCTTTCAGCCTTTGGAGAATTTGACCCCAGCATGGCAGAAATTGCAGGTTGGTTCTTTGATCGCGGCTGGATTGATGCCCCGACCCGTGATGGCAAAGCCTCCGGCGCGTTTAGCCATCCCACCGTGCCGTCAGCGCATCCGTATATTCTGATGAATTACAGCGGCAATACCCGCGACGTCATGACCTTGGCCCATGAATTGGGGCATGGGATTCATCAGGTTCTGGCCGCCCCGAAAGGCCATTTGATGTGTTCAACGCCATTGACGTTGGCTGAAACGGCTTCTGTCTTTGGGGAAATGCTGGTGTTCCGGAAACTCTTGTCGATCACCGAAGACCCGGTCCAACGGCGGGCGCTTTTGGCGGGCAAAATTGAAGATATGCTGAACACGGTTGTGCGGCAAATCGGGTTTCATAATTTTGAAGTTAAATTCCATGATGCCCGCAAAAATGGTGAGTTAACCCCCGACCAGATCGCCGATCTTTGGATGGAAACCCAAGCCGATGCACTGGGGCCTGCCATTAAGATTGATGACAGTTACCGGCCGATCTGGGGGTTCATCCCGCATTTCATCCATGTGCCGTTTTATGTCTATGCCTATGCTTTTGGCGATTGCTTGGTCAACGCGCTTTGGCAAGTTTACGCAAAATCTGATCAAGACCCATCTGGACAAGCCGAAGAAAAAACCCAATTTGTAAATCAATATCTGAATTTACTGCGGGCGGGCGGCACCCAGCGCCATGATGTGGCATTGGCGCCGTTCGGTTTGAATGCCAAAGATAAAGATTTCTGGAATCTTGGCCTTGATATGATTGCTGGCATGATTGACGACCTCGATCGCATGCTGGAAAAGGAGTAAGCCGTATGGCTGATGACAGCACGGGAACAGGCGGACGGTTGCGCCGCTATGCCAAGGTCACAGGCACTATGGGCAATCTTGCTGTTAAAATGGCAGGGGAACGCTATCTTGGGCTCAAGGTTGATCGTGAAAAACACGCCGCTGAATTGCGCGATGCCTTGGGTGGCTTAAAAGGCCCTCTGATGAAAGTCGCGCAAATTCTGGCGACGATTCCAGAAGCATTACCCCGCGAATATGCCGAAGAATTGGCCAATCTACAAACCGATGCGCCGTCGATGGGGTGGCTTTTTGTCAAACGCCGTATGGCCGCGGAATTGGGCCCAGATTGGCAAAGTAAATTTGCCAATTTTGAAAAAACCGCTGCTGCTGCCGCATCATTGGGGCAAGTGCATCAGGCGACATCCCATGATGGCGCGGCGCTGGCGTGTAAATTGCAATATCCTGATATGGGCAATGCTGTTGAAGGTGATCTCAAACAACTGAAATTGATCCTGTCTTTATATGAACGTTATGACAACGCTATTTCCACGGGTGAGATTCATCAAGAATTGGCCGATCGTCTGGCCGAAGAATTGGATTACCGCCGTGAGGCGGCCAATATGCGGCTCTATGGATTGATGCTGGCTGATGAGCCTGGCGCCAATGTGCCAACACCTGTTGAAGATTTATCATCGGACCGTTTGCTCACCATGTCGTGGATTAATGGCACGCGGCTGAAATCATTTATTGAAACCACCCCTGACCAAGACCAACGCAACGCGGTTGCCGTCAATATGTTTCGAACATGGTATGTGCCGTTCTATTATTATGGCGTTATTCATGGTGACCCGCACCCTGGCAATTACACCATTGCCGATGATGGATCGGTGAATTTGCTGGATTATGGGTGCATCCGTTTGTTCCGCCCAAGTTTTGTCTGCGGCGTTATTGACCTTTACAAGGCTTTAAGGGACGGAAATAATGATCTTGCAATACAGGCATATGAGAATTGGGGGTTTGCCAACCTTGATCAAGACGCGATAAATGTACTGAATATCTGGGCGAAGTTTATCTATACCCCCCTATTAGAAGATAAAGCACGCCCCATACATGAAATGCGTTCAGGGTCTCATGGCAGAGAAGTCGCTATGAAAGTCTACGAAGAATTGAAGCGTATCGGCGGGGTGCAACCGCCGCGTGAGTTCGTTTTAATGGATCGCGCGGCTATTGGTTTGGGCTCTGTCTTTATGCATTTGCAAGCGGAGGTCAATTGGCACCGTTTGTTTGAAAGCATGATCGATGAATTTGATGAAAATAAACTGGCCGAACGCCAACGCGCCACAGCCATTCAAGCAGGAATTCCGGAAGAGATTTACACGCATTAAACCCTGTTGCTGAAAGCCACAGGTCAATAAGAAGTAAGGCAAGAAAGAGGGAAGACATATGAAACTAGGTATGCCAAAAGAAATCATGGATGGTGAAGCCCGTGTGGCGTTAACCCCAGAATCGGCTTTGAAACTGCAGAAACTTGGCCATGAGGTTTTCGTGGAATCTGGTGCAGGTGAAGCCTCTAGTTTTGCCGATCAGGCTTATGCTGATGCAGGGGTGACGGTGATAAAAACCGCCAAAGACCTCTACAGCCAAGTCGATGTTGTCGCCAAAGTGCGCCCCACCACCAGTGCTGAACTGAAGATGATGAAAAAAGGCCAGACGCTGATTGGCTTTTTCAACCCAGGCGGTGATGAGGCTGGCTTAAAACAAGCGGAAAGCCAAGGCGTCAATGTCATTGCCATGGAAATGGTGCCGCGAATTTCACGGGCGCAAAAAATGGATGCTTTGTCATCCATGGCCAATATCGCAGGTTATCGTGCGGTGATTGAGGCCGGCAATAATTTTGGCCGTTTCTTCACAGGGCAGGTGACCGCCGCGGGTAAAGTGCCGCCGGCCAAAGTCTTGGTTGTTGGGGCAGGGGTTGCTGGTCTTGCCGCCATTGGCACGGCGCAATCATTAGGCGCTATTGTGCGGGCTTTTGATGTTCGCCCTGAAGTCGCTGAACAGATTGAATCCATGGGGGCGGAATTTTTATTCCTTGATTTTGAAGATGCTCAAGATGGGGCATCAACAGGCGGTTATGCCGCGCCTTCAAGCCCTGAGTTCCGTGAAAAACAATTGGCGCTGTTCCTTGAACAAGCCCCTGAGGTTGATATTGTCATCACCACGGCTTTGATCCCGAACCGCGAAGCCCCAGAGCTTTGGACCAAAGAAATGGTGGCAGCGATGAAGCCAGGGTCAGTGATTGTTGATCTGGCGGCTGAAAAAGGCGGCAACTGTAAACTCACCGTTGCGGATGAAAAGATCGTCACCGATAATGGCGTGACGATTATCGGCTATACTGATTTCCCATCACGGATGGCGACTCAAGCCTCAACGCTTTATGCCAATAACATTTTCCACATGATGGCGGATCTAACCCCTGAAAAAGATGGCCAGATCAACCATGACATGGAAGATGATGTTATTCGCGGGGCAACCGTCACATTTGACGGTAAGATCACTTATCCACCACCACCACCAAAGGTGCAGGCGATTGCGGCGAAAACCGCTGAAAAGCCGCCTGAAAAAACACCTGAAGAAATTGCCGCTATGGAAGCAGAAGCCATGGCCAAAGCCGGACGCCAGCAAACAGGGCTTTTGGTTCTGGGCGCGGTTGTGATGGCGGTGATTGGCATGTATGCCCCACCAAGTTTCATGCAGCATTTCATTGTTTTTGTTCTGGCTGTCTTTGTTGGCTTCCAGGTCATTTGGGGGGTCGCCCATTCCTTGCATACCCCGTTGATGGCGGTGACTAATGCGATTTCAGGCATCATCATTGTTGGTGCGCTGTTGCAGTTGGATACAGGCAATTCGATCATTACGATCTTGGCGGGGATATCCGTTTTGATCGCAACGATCAATGTCGTTGGCGGGTTCATGGTGACGCGCCGTATGCTGCAAATGTTTAACAAATCTTAAGGCCGGAGGAGAGCATTATGACATTCGGACTTCAAACCGCTGCCTATATTTCGGCAACTGTCCTCTTCATTCTTTCACTTGGTGGCCTGTCCAATCAAGAAAGCGCAAAACGTGCCGTCTGGTATGGAATTATCGGGATGGCGATCGCTGTTGCGGCCACTATCGTCGGCTCATCAGTCTCCCCTAGCATGATGCTGATCGGGGCGATTTTGGTGGGTACAATTATTGGCGCGATTGTCGCCACCCGCGTTGAAATGACAGGCATGCCGCAATTGGTTGCGGCCTTGCATTCATTCGTTGGCCTTGCCGCTGTCTTTATTGGCATCAATTCAGATATGTCGGTTCATGATTTCGCGTCTAAAGCAGAAATGATCATCCATGAAGTTGAGATTTTCTTAGGCGTGTTTATCGGTGCTGTGACCTTTACTGGCTCGATTATCGCTTATGGGAAGTTAGCAGGATCGATCAATGGTAAAGCCCTGATCATCCCCGGCCGTAACTTGTGGAATATTGCCATTGTTGTGGCATCATTGGTCTTGCTGGTGATGTATATGAACCACGCTGGGTCATGGACACTTTACGTCATGACAGGTCTAGCCTTCCTTTTGGGGATTCATATGGTGATGGCCATCGGCGGGGCGGATATGCCTGTTGTGGTCTCCATGCTGAACTCTTACTCAGGTTGGGCCGCCGCCGCTACTGGGTTCTTGCTGGGCAATGATCTGTTGATTGTGACCGGTGCTTTGGTGGGCTCATCTGGGGCGATCTTGTCTTATATTATGTGTAAAGCCATGAACCGTCATTTTGTTTCGGTGATCTTAGGGGGTTGGGGTGATGCCAAAGGCCCGGCCATGGAAATCGAAGGTGAGCAAATAGCGATTGATGTTGATGGCGTGGCCTCAGCGTTAAACGACGCCGATAGCATTGTCATCGTCCCAGGCTATGGTATGGCGGTGGCGCAAGCCCAGCAGTCTATTTCGGAGATGACACGCCGTCTTAGGGCGCAAGGCAAAAATGTTCGCTTTGCCATCCACCCTGTTGCGGGGCGTCTGCCGGGGCATATGAACGTTTTGTTGGCCGAAGCCAAAGTGCCGTATGACATTGTTCTTGAAATGGATGAAATCAATGATGATTTCCCCGACACAGATGTGGTGATTGTTGTGGGGTCAAACGATATTGTTAACCCTGCCGCCCAAGAAGACCCGAATTCACCGATCGCAGGGATGCCTGTTTTGGAAGTATGGAAAGCCAAGCAGGTGTTTGTGTCAAAACGTGGTCAGGGTACGGGGTATTCAGGCATTGAAAACCCGCTGTTCTATAAAGAAAACACGCGGATGTTCTATGGTGATGCGAAAGCCAGTGTCGATAGCCTTTTGACGCAGATCACGTGATCGAAACATATATTAACGAAAGGGCAGGGTTTAACCCTGCCTTTTTTAATGCCTACGGGTTTTGGAAAGACTTGCCACGGCGCGTCAGCAGCCCCATGGAAATACGGTCTTCAGTTTCAAAGCCAAGGCGTTCATAATAGCGTTTCAGGCTGGTGTTATCGCCGCGGATTTGCAGGTTAACCTTCACCGCGCCGCGATCAGTCATCAGATCAATCGCCGCATCAATCATCGCAGCACCGAAATCTTGCCCACGGTGATCAGGATGCACCGCCAGACAATTGATCCACCCCCGATGGCCATCATATCCTGCCATGACACTGGCCATGACTTTGCCTTGATGCAAACCCACCAAAAGTCCCTCAGCATCAATTGCCTTTTTACAGGCGATCATATCGCTGGGGTCATTCCACGGCGGGTCATGGGGGAAGGCCAGTTGATAAAGCGCGATCAGATCATCTTGATCTTTGTCTTCATAAGCCCTGATGGTAAATTGTGTTTGAGTCATTGTTTATTCTATCACAAAAAGAAAAAGCCACCTTGCGGCGGCTTTCCCCAGTTTGAATCACAAGCAAAAACTAGAATCCTTCGCGTTCCATGCGTTTGCGCATTAACTTGCGCACACGGCGGGTCGATTCAGCAGCTTCACGAGCGCGACGTTCAGATGGCTTTTCATAAGAACGACGGTTTTTCATTTCGCGGAACATGCCTTCGCGCTGCATTTTCTTTTTCAGCACACGAAGGGCTTGATCAACATTGTTATCCCGTACGGTAACAAACACTGGCTTCACATCCTTTCAAGATGGAATAGGTTATGGTCAAATGACCGAGAGCAGTTCTTATACCACAATTTAAAAATTTGGCAATAATCGAATATCAAAAGGCAATATCTTGGAAAATTGAATGAATCAGCCTATATTGTGGATAGGTTAACGTTAAGGAAATAGCGCCATGGCTAAGGCCAAAGATAAGACATCACCGTCAGAAATTGAGATTCGTGATCAATTGATTGCGGCTATGTTGGTGCATGTGCCTTTTGATGGTTGGGGTGATGCCGCTTTGCGGTCAGGTGCAGAAGACGCAGGCATGAGTTATGACGATGCCAAGGCGATGCTGCCCAATGATGCCGCGGCGATTGATGCCTTCACGGATTATGCTGACCGCGATATGGCCCGCAGCCTTGATCAGATGGACCCGCGCCCTGAAAAAATCTCTGCGATTATTCGCGCGGCTGTTCTCTGCCGTTTGGAAAATGCTGAACCTCATCGTGATGCGGTGGCCCAAGGGCTTAAGATTTTGGCGCGGCCTCAACATGCACAAATTGCGGCCTCAACGCTCTACCGTACAGTGGATCGGATGTGGCGACTGACAGGTGACCGGTCCGTTGATTTCTCTTTCTACACCAAACGCGCAACATTGGCCGGCGTCTATTCTGCGACATTGCTTTATTGGGTCGCCAACCCCAATGCAGATCGGGCGGCAACCGAAGCCTTTCTTGATCAACGCTTGCGTGAAGTTGCGATGATTCCGAAAGTTACTGCACCTGCCAAAAAAGCCGCTGAGATGGGGCTAAAAATGGCTGGAAAAGTCTTGGGTCGAATGCCCATGCGGCGTCATTCCTAAACAAAATTCTTTCGCTCTATTGATGACCATTGGTGCTGACAAGCAAGTAAAAACCCATGCCGATTAAAATCCAAGATGATCTTCCCGCGCGTACCGTGCTTGAAAGTGAAAATGTTGACCTGATTATTTCAGGCGAAGCCGTAAAGCAGGATATTCGCCCGCTGAAACTGCTGTTGCTCAATTTAATGCCGAAGAAAAAGGAAACTGAAATTCAGTTTGCGCGTCTTTTGGGCAATTCACCGTTGCAGGTCGAATTGACCTTGATGACCACCGCCAGTTATACGCCGCGCAACACAGAACCGGGCTATTTAAGGCGTTATTATCGCAATCTTGATGATGTCCGTGATGATTATTTTGATGCGATTATCATCACCGGTGCGCCGGTTGAAACCTTGCCCTTTGAAGATGTCAATTACTGGCCTGAATTGCAGGAAATTTTTGACTGGTCCAAAACCCATTGTTTCCGCCGTTTGGGGATTTGCTGGGGCGCGCAGGCTTTGCTTAATCATTTGCATGATGTCCCGAAACATGGGCTTGATGTCAAATGCTTTGGCGTGTTTGACCATCAGGTGACCGAAAATATGTCACGATTGATGAAAGGCTTTACCGATAATTTCCCCATGCCTGTATCACGTTACACCTTTAACAGCCGTGATGATATTCTGGCGGCGGATGGGCTGGAATTGCTGGCCGAAAGCCAAATCGCTGGCCCGGGCATGGTGCGCGATAAATCCACAGGCGATATTTTTATTCTTAATCATTTGGAATATGATGCTGAAACATTGGCCGCGGAATATCACCGTGATGCGGATGAAGGACTGGAGACAGCCTTGCCGTATAATTATTTCCCGAATGATGACCCTTCGCAGGTGCCGATTAATTTCTGGCGGCCATTTGCCTATTTATTCATGGCCAACTGGCTGCATGATCTTTATCAGGCAACACCATTTGATTTGAGCAATCTGGCGAAAGATTAATCGAGGCGGCGGTTTAAATGCGCCATCTTGCGGCCATGTTTGGCGGCTGATTTCCCATAGCGGTGGACAAAAACGCCTTCTGCTGAAAGCGCGGCTTCCAGTTCGGCCATATGTTGACCCAGAATATTATCCATCTGCCAGACCCCCATGGCTTGAGTATTGCCCAAAGGCAACCCCATGACAGCGCGGACCAATTGGCTGAACTGACTGGTCATCGTGCCTTCGATGGTCCAATGGAAAGAATTATGGGGGCGAGGCGCGATTTCATTAAAGACCAAGCCTTGGGAGGTGATGAAAGTCTCCATGGCCAAGACCCCAACCAGCCCCAGTTTTTCTGCCAAAGTTGCGATTTTGGCCTGACCATCACTCAACAGGTCATCTGATAAAATTTGCGGGTCAGCAGGGGCAATGGATCGCGCCAAAATACCATCTTCATGGTGATTGATGCTGGCCGGAAAAGATCGGGTTTCGCCTTGAGCATCGCGCGCCACCAAGAAACTGGCTTCGGCTGAAAAATTGATCATTTCTTCAAGAATGCAGTCATCGCTATTGAGGCTGTTAAAAGCCGCGGTCAAATCATCACTTTGGGTCAACCGCACCTGACCTTTGCCATCATAGCCCAAACGGCAGGTTTTTAAGATCGCGCCATTGGGCATGTCAGCCATGGCGGCAATCAAATCTTCCGCACTTGAAATCGGGGCAAAATGTGGGGTCAACATGCCGATATCTTTGGCCAATGTTTTTTCGGCAATCCGGTGCTGGGCGGTCTCAAGAGCAGGGCGGCCCGGGCTGACCGGAACATGGGCAGCCAATATATCCATGACATCACAAGGGACATTTTCAAATTCACTGGTGACAGCATCAATCGCTTCACCAAATGATTTGAGCGCGGCGTGATCATCATAATCCGCGCGGGTCGTGGCATGGGCAAAATCACAGGCGGGGGCATCCCCCATAGGGGCAAAGACATGGACACGATAGCCCAATTCAGCGGCGGCGATTGCTGTCATTTTTCCCAACTGGCCGCCGCCTAAGATGCCAAGGACAGCGCCTTCAGGAAGTGGTGTGCTTTTAGTCATGTTGCCCAACATCCATATTAAGGCTGTCCCCAACGCCATCTACGGGGGCTTCAGCAATGCTTTCGCTCTGGTTTTGCCGCCATTCGGCAAGGGCTTTCGCAATGGTGTCATCATGAAGGCTTAAGATGCTGGCAGCCATCAGCCCAGCATTAATCGCGCCTGCTTTACCAATCGCCAGCGTGCCGACAGGAACGCCGCCGGGCATTTGCACAATCGACAGAAGCGAATCCATGCCTTTTAAGGCTTTGCTTTCAACGGGTACGCCCAAGACAGGTAATGTTGTCATGGAGGCGATCATCCCCGGCAAATGCGCCGCCCCGCCTGCGCCCGCGATAATGACTTTAATGCCGCGTTGGCGGGCTGTTTCGGCATATTCTGTCATGCGCTTTGGGGTGCGGTGGGCGGAGGTGATTTTGGCTTCATAAGCAACCCCCAACGCATCCAACACATCAGCGGCGTGTTTCATGGTTGACCAATCTGATTGGCTGCCCATGCAAATGCCAACTTTGGCGCTGGTTTCACGTGAAGATGAAGATTGTTCGGAAGACGGGGTCATATCATGTTCCATTACCATGTTTATTGTTCAGGGTTTATTGTTCAGGCGATAATATCTGGAAGAATCCGAGCGTGTATTTTTCGGATTTCATCTTTAATGGCCAATTTGCGTTTCTTGATCCGCTGAAATTTGAGCATATCCACCGATGGGCTGCTTGTTGCGATGCTTAACAATTCATCTAGATCACGGTGTTCAAGCGTCAAATCCTCAAGTTTTTTTCTTAAGGCATCTTGTTCTTTTTGCAGATCGCTTTCGTCAGACATTAGATAGGCTTCATTTATGGCCGAGGTGGCCTGTTGTTATATTCTGTTTTAACAAATCAATGGGCTTGCGAAGATCAACACAAACCGCTTAGATAAGGATACTCTTTTTAGAGGGGATAATATACCGAATAAGGTTCGATTTGGCCATGACTGATACATTTTCTGAAATTCAAGCAAAAGCAAAAGCAAACCCACAAGAATTCTGGGCAAAAGCCGCGGAAGATATTCATTGGATGACGCCTTATACCCGCGTGCTAAACGATGATAGCCCGCCGTTTTACCGGTGGTTTGAAGGGGGGACGCTGAACACGTGCTATAATGCGCTTGACCGTCATATCGCCGAAGGCAGGGGTGATCAACTGGCATTGATCTATGACAGCCCGGTGACCGACACGAAACAATCCTACACCTATAATGAGTTAACAGAAAAAGTTGCGCAATGCGCTGGTGCCATGGCGGCGCAAGGTCTTGGCTATGGCGATCGGGTGATCATCTATATGCCGATGATCCCTGAAGCGGTGATCGCTATGTTGGCGGCAACACGCATCGGGGCGGTGCATTCGGTGGTGTTTGGCGGTTTTGCCGCCAGTGAATTGGCCAAGCGGATTGATGATTGCGCCCCAAAGATGATCGTCAGCGCATCTTGCGGGATAGAACCAAACCGCATCGTTGAATATAAACCGCTTTTGGATGGCGCGATTGATTTGTCTCAACATAAGCCAGATGCATGCATCATTCTGCAGCGAGATATGGCTAAGGCCGAGATGATCGAAGGCCGTGATATTGACTGGCATGACGCCATGGCAGGGGCAACCCCCCATGATTGCGTGGCGGTTGATAGTTCTGATCCGTGTTATATCCTCTACACTTCAGGCACCACCGGCGTGCCTAAAGGCGTGGTGCGTTCCACAGGGGCGCATATCGTTGCCCTGAAATGGTCCATGAAAAACATTTATGATTGTGATGCGGGTGACGTTTTCTGGGCAGCGTCTGATGTTGGCTGGGTTGTTGGCCATTCTTATATCGTTTATGCGCCTTTGTTCCAGGGATGCACAACCGTGCTTTATGAAGGCAAGCCAGTGGGCACGCCGGATGCGGGGGCATTCTGGCGGGTGATTTCAGAATATAAAGTCAAGGTCATGTTCACAGCCCCCACCGCCATCCGTGCCATCAAACGTGATGACCCAGACGGCAAATTACTGGCGCAATATGATATGAGCCATTTTAAAGCCCAATTCGTTGCAGGTGAACGTTGTGATCCCGATACATTGCATTGGATTGAAGACAAATTAAACGTGCCGGTGATTGATCATTGGTGGCAGACAGAAACAGGCTGGTCGATTGCAGCGACCTGTTTGGGGATTGATAAATCGCCTTATCGTGTCGGCAGCCCGGGCCGTGCTGTCCCCAGTTGGGATATTCAAGTCTTGGATACAGCAGGGCATCCAGTTCCCGCCGGTGAGATTGGCGCAATTGTTGTGAAATTGCCCATGCCGCCAGGGTGTTTACCAACGCTATGGAACAATGATGACCGGTTTGTTGAAAGTTACATGGCGGAATACCCAGGCTATTACAAAACTGGTGATGCGGGGTATCTGGATGAA
>WTHX01000169.1:0-1411 GCA_011522975.1 Alphaproteobacteria bacterium
TGATCGACAAAGGCATGGATAATGACAATAAGATGCTGCAAGGCTTGGTGGATATTGCCAATAATCGTATCGCCCAGATCAAGTCAGGCGAAAAGCCAGCCCTGAAACCTGATGACAACGCGGAATATTTCGCTGAAGTCGTGGTTGATCTGGATGCGATTAATGAGCCTATGATTGCTGACCCTGATGTCAATAACGCGGATATCTCCAAGCGTTACACCCATGATACGATCCGCCCTATTTCTTTCTACATGGCGGAAAAGAAAGTTGATTTGGGGTTTGTCGGGTCGTGTATGGTGCATAAAGGCGATATTAAAATTGTTGCCCAGATGCTCCGTAATTTGGAAAAATCCAGCGGTGATGTTGAGTTCAAAGCCCCCTTGGTTGTGGCGGCGCCGACCTATAACATTATCGATGAGTTAAAAGACGAAGGCGATTGGTCGATCCTGCAGAAATATTCAGGGTTTGAATTTGATGATTCCGCCCCGAAACAGGAATCCCGCACCGAATATGAAAATATTCTTTATCTGGAACGGCCGGGCTGTAACCTCTGCATGGGGAACCAAGAAAAAGCCGCGAAAGGCGATACGGTGATGGCGACATCAACCCGCTTGTTCAAAGGCCGTGTGGTGGAAGATTCCGACAGTAAAAAAGGCGAATCTTTGCTGGCATCAACACCTGTGGTGGTGCTATCGGCCATTCTGGGGCGGACGCCAACCATTGATGAATATAAAGACGCGGTGGTGGGCATTGACCTGACGAAATTTGCCCCGCCTGTGCAAAAACCACAAAACACCATGTCTGCCCATTTCTAAAGGCAGGTGGAAAAAACGTAATCTTAAAAGGGCCTTTCAAGGGCCCTTTTTTGATAGGGTTATAAATTATATAGTTCTTATAATATTGATCTAAATGGAAAAACTAGCCAATAATGAAAAATCAGCAAAAGAGGGATGTTGATAATGTCTAATGAAATTATTGGCGCTAACGATATTGATATGATCAAATCTGATCTATCGAAAATGCCTGTTTTATGGGAAGGCAAAGCCTGTGTCCTTGAGCTGAAGGAAGCCGATTATAATTGGAGGCAAATGGAATGGTGGGCGTTTTATTTTGAACATAAATTCCAATCAATTTTTAAATCAACATTTCAATTTCCTGGGGAAAAGTATGAACGTGTTCATTTTGATATGAAAGGTGAAATCAACTGGGATTTGAAGGCAAAAGCTATCAAATCTGATGATCATAAAGTTATATTAAATGACCGAGCAGCCATGGAGGATTCCATTGCGCGTCACGGATTTCACGGTGAAATTATTGCCCTTTGTGATGTCGAATATAATGATATCAATAGAAGTTTTCAAAGATGGCATTCTGAACTTAAGGGTGGGTTGTCAAAATATGAAAAAGAAAG
>WTHX01000169.1:1511-11193 GCA_011522975.1 Alphaproteobacteria bacterium
AAAAAGAAAGCCATTGACCAATTGTCTGAAAAATACGGCAGGGGGTATTGGTCACTATTGCGTGTCATTGATGGCACAACTAATAAAAGTGTCGATCAACAGGATTTGTTTTGATCGTTTAAAGGTCAAATTAACTTCCCCCACGTGACATGCTGGGGCATACTGCTTTGACTTTTGTTGCTGTCTTGATTTGAGCCTTCTATGTCTGCCCGCAATCCATCCCATGCCCCGAAACCGATCGCTGTTCTTGGCCCCACGAACACAGGCAAGACATGGTATGCCATGGAACGGATGATGGGCCATGCTTCAGGCATGATGGGTTTTCCCTTGCGGCTTTTGGCGCGGGAGAATTATGACCGTGCGGTGGCGCGGGTTGGCAAAAACGCCGTAGCGCTGATCACAGGCGAAGAAAAAATCATCCCGCCGAAAGCCCGCTATTTCATGTGTACAGTCGAAGCCATGCCCATGGAACGTGGCGTGGAGTTCATGGCGATCGATGAGGTGCAATTGGCGGCTGACCCTGAACGTGGTCATGTTTTTACCGACCGAATTTTAAACGCCAGAGGGCGGGAAGAAACCCTATTGCTGGGGGCGGAGACGATCCGCCGTGTCTTGGAAGATTTGCTCCCCGGCGTTGAAGTCATGGTTCGCCAGCGGTTATCGCGCTTGTCATGGGCGGGGCAAAAGAAAGTCACCCGCTTGCCAAGGCGGTCCGCCGTTGTCGCCTTCAGCGCAGCAGATGTTTATAAATTGGCCGAATTGATCCGCGCCCAGCGTGGCGGCACGGCGATTGTCATGGGCGCGCTTAGCCCCCGCACCCGCAACGCGCAGGTCGAATTGTTCCAATCGGGTGATGTTGATTACATGGTGGCCACCGATGCTATTGGCATGGGGCTGAATATGGATATAAACCATGTCGCGCTGGCGGGGGATGTCAAATTTGATGGCCGCAGACCCCGGCGATTGACCCCTGCTGAATTGGGCCAGATTGCAGGCCGGGCGGGTCGCCACACCAGCGATGGCAGTTTTGGCATCACCGAACACGCGACGATGTTGGAAGAAGATGTCATTGATGCGATTGAGAATCACCGCTTTCGGTTCTTAACTGGCGTCTATTGGCGCAATTCTGCCTTGGATTTTTCATCGCCTGACAATTTATTGCAATCGCTTGAATTAAGGCCGCCGTCACCCCTGATGACCCGCAAAGCCGATGCCGATGACCAGCAAGCGCTTGCCGCCCTCATTGAACGCGATGATATCCGTGTTATGGCCCATGGCCGCAGGCAGGTGGAATTGCTGTTCGATGTCTGCCAGATCCCTGATTATCAACGAGAATATACTGATAGCCATGCTCAAATGCTGGCCAAAATTTACACCCAATTGATCGAAAATGGGCGGCTTGATCAGGACTGGGTTTCAAGCCAAATGAAGCGGCTTGATCGCCCTGATGGCGATATTGACACGCTGATGTCACGCCTGTCTCACATCCGCACTTGGACCTATATTGCCCAGCGTCAACACTGGCTTGATGACAATGAAGACTTCCAAGGGCTTGCAAGAAGCATTGAGGACAGGGTATCAGATAGTCTACACGAAGTTTTAACGCAGCGTTTCGTTGACCGGCGGGCGGCTGTGCTTTCAAGGCGGTTGAAGGAAAATACAACACTCATGTCCTCTATTAAATCTGACGGCACTGTAATTGTTGAAGGCGAAGATGTTGGCCAACTCGACGGATTTGTTTTCACCCCACGCATTTCTGGCGGTGATGAAGAAGGCCCTGTGCTGGCCGCGGCCCGCAAAGCCCTTCCCGAAGAAATCTCATCACGGGTCAAAGCCTTGGTGGCATCCCATGACCCTGCCTTTAAACTTGACCAAAAAGGTCAGATTTTCTGGCGTGAGTCGCTGGTCGGCAAATTGACCAAAGGCGATGGCATTTATCAGCCGCGCGCAGAAACCCGCTCCAGCAGCCTTTTGGAAGGCGACCAACTGAAAGCGGTGCAAGACAGGCTCAATGCTTTTGCTTTGGATTACCCGAAAACAGTGTTGGAAAAAGCCGTTGCCTTAACCGGCGATGGGCTGACGGGCACCGCTCGCGGGATTGCCTTTCAAGTCTATGAAGCCTTGGGCACATTGCCCAGCGCCAGCATTGCTGAAATGGTCAAAACCCTTGATGAAGATGGCCGCCGGCAATTGGCCTTGCATGGCATTCGCCTTGGGGTGGATATGACCTATATGGCTGATTTGCTGAAGCCTGCGCAAATTGATGCCAAAGCCTTGCTATACAGCATCTACCATGATGACTTCCCTGAATCAGGCCCGCCACCAGCAGGCCGTGTCGCGATTGATCATATTGAAGGCGTCAGTGATGATTATTGGCTGGCGACAGGCTATCGCCGTCTTGGTGGCCGCGTCATGCGGGTGGATATGGCGGAACGCCTTTCGGCTGTCATTCGCAGCGCTGCCCGCGAAGGCCAATTCCAGATCAATGAAGAAATGCTGTCCTTAGCAGGCGCAACACGTGAGCAAATGGTGGCGATCATTCTTGATCTGAATTATCTGCAAGTGTCCGAAATTCCATCCGAAGACCCTGAAAAGCCAGCCATCCCTGTTTTTGAGCGCAAACGTCGCCCGAAAGATCAAGGCAAAGCCCCAAAGCAAGGCGGTAAGCCGCGGCCTAAAGGCGCGAAGAAATCAGCATCAGGCAAATCGGGCAATAACGGTTCAGCCCAGCGCAAACCGCAAGAAAAACAGCCTGACCCCAATTCACCATTTGCTGTTCTGGCGCAATTGAAATCCAAATAGGGCTAAGCCGATAGTATAAAATGACCGATCAACCCAATGCTTCAATTTCAGATGCCACTGAAATGCGGATTGATAAATGGCTTTGGTCTGCGCGGTTTTTCAAAACAAGGGCTGATGCCCAACGCCTGATCACCAGCGGCAGGTTAAGGCTGGATGGTGAGCCTATGGCGAAACCTCATCGCCAAATCAGGGCAGGGAATGTCCTGACTTTCCCAAAAGCAGATGACATTCGGGTGATTAAAATCCTTGCTATGGCGAAAAGACGGGGGCCAGCATCAGAGGCGGTGATGCTCTATGAAGATTTGGACCCGCCGCAACCCAAAACAAAGGCAACGCCTGATCAACCTTTGCCGTTTGAGACGCGTGATCGAGGATCAGGCCGCCCTACTAAACGTGACCGTCGCTTGATTGATGGCTTGAAATCCTGATGGGTGATGGGTTTTCGCAAGATTAATCCCGCCAGTTTACCAAATTTATTGAAAATTTATGCAAATCGCGCAATTGCAAAAGGCCGTTGTCGCTCGTTACAAGCGTCAAATCTAGCGCTAAAGCATGAGAAACAATCAGCAGATCAAGCTCAGATATTGATCGTCCTTGTTTCATTATGCTGGCTTTCAAACGGCCATAGCATTCCGCGGCATTGCGATCCCAAGGCAAAACATGGGCTGTCTTGAGAAAACACTCAACAACCTCAACCAATTTAGCTTGGGGATTTTTTGCGATCCCATATAACAATTCGGCTTCTGTAACGGAGGAAATAACAATGTCATGTGGTGAATGTTTTTGTAAATTGCTGACGACATTATCTTCATTTCGAAAGAGATAACTCACCGTATTTGTGTCCAGCATAAATTTCATTTTGTGTTTGTTTCATCAAGTGGATCGCGATCAATCATGGGTTGATCACGGTCACAAAGAAAGTCTTGCGGGACATCAAGGTTTTCAATCAAAGCAAAGAGTTGATCCCATTTTTCGGGTCGAGAAGATAAAATAACATCACCTGTTTTTTTATCTCTTCTGATGAAGACCGTTTCCCCATCAAACCGATATTCTTTCGGTAAACGAACAGCTTGGCTTTGCCCATTCTTGAAAAGTTTTGCAGTTGCTGGCATGGATTCCTCCATAAAAATATATATTATAATATATACAAATTAACAAAGTTGCAAATAAATTATAAGGTTCTTCGTGTTAATCTTGTTTGAGTTTTTCTGAAGGCCAAATCGCGATCAATATAAACATTAAGGAACAAAATTTTTCGCCTTTTCCCGCAAAAATAAAAAAATGATTTGCCCTAAAAGCAATCATGTGTTGCACCGCATCAAACCTTGCGATAGATCAATAGCGTTCTTTTATTCGGAGACCACCCATGACCTATATCGTCAATGACAATTGTATTCGTTGTAAATACACCGATTGCGTCGAAGTTTGCCCCGTGGATTGCTTCTATGAGGGGGAGAATATGTTGGTGATCGATCCTGATGAATGTATCGATTGTGGTGTCTGTGAGCCAGAATGCCCTGCTGAAGCGATTTTGCCGGATACAGACCCTGGTGCTGAGGCCTGGCTTAAGTTAAACGCCGATATGGCGCAGAAATGGCCGAATATTACCCGCATGATCGAAGCCCCTGCCGATGCAGATGAGTTCAAAGGCGTCAGCGGTAAGTTTGACAAATATTTTTCAGATAAGCCCGGTGAGGGGAATTAGGCACCTGAGGTCACCCTGATCCACCTAGGCTAGCCCGTAAAGCCATCACCACAGTCATCCTTAAAGTCGGGGGGTGGCTTTTTGCTCTATTTTCGTGTATGATATTCTTAATATGCCAGTTTAATGATCCTGCTTTTGATGAAGCGGCGACACATTCAACGTTTAATTCAGGCACATTTAGAGGCGATTGTCGTTACTTAATGAAATGCGACATGGGGTTCGTCTTGATAAAAATAAACAGTTCGAGTGCAGAGATTCGGGCTTATCGGCTTTGACCGAATTTTTAAGATTGGGATAGATCAATGGCTAAAAATACCAACGAAAACGTTGATGATTTCAACGCGGATGATTTTGTTGTTTACCCAACCCACGGTGTCGGCCGTATTTTGGGGACAGAACAAAACACTGTTGCGGGCATGAACATCGATATGCTGATCGTTCGTTTTGAACAAGATCGCATGACATTGCGTGTTCCTTTGGAAAAAGCACGTAGTCTTGGGCTCCGGACATTGTCGTCCAAAAAGCAAATGGATGAAGCCATTACCACGCTAAAGGCCAAAGCCCGCGTTCGCCGTGATATGTGGTCAAAACGCGCCAAGCAATATGAAGATAAGATCCGTTCAGGCGATCCTGTCTCTATTGCTGAAGTTGTTCGTGATTTGCGCCGCCGTAATACCCAGACGGAACAATCTTATTCGGAGCGTCAAATGTATCAGGCCGCCCTTCAGCGTTTGGCCCGTGAATTTGCGGCTATTGAAAAGATTGATCAAGAAGCCGCCGCGGTTAAACTTGAAAACTTGATGGACGCTGCCTGATTTTTAAGTTACGATCATAAAAATAAGGGTAAAATTATTTTTGGTTTGAGGGTTGACCCTCTTGTTATTTGCCCCATTTACAAAATATAGCACTAAAAGACCAATAATAATGATGGTGTGTACTGGGGAGTTTGCGCCATGGATGATCGTAACGAAACTTTAAAATCTGATAATCGGTATATACGCCAGATTATGAAGCAGTCTCTTTTAGAAAGAGACGATGAACATCAACTGGCAATCGCTTGGCGAGACCAGCAAGATGAACGTGCCTTGCACCAATTGGTTCTGGCTTATTCACGTTTGGTCGTCAGCATTGCTTCTAAATTCCGTCATTATGGTTTGCCGCTTGGGGATTTGATCCAAGAAGGCAATATCGGCATTATGCAAGCCGCCAGCCGTTTTGATCCTGATCGCGAAGTCCGGTTTTCCACCTATTCTGTTTGGTGGATCAGGGCATCAATCCAAGATTATGTGCTCCGGAACTGGTCAATCGTCCGCACAGGTACAACATCTGCCCATAAATCATTATTCTTTAAACTCCGCCGGTTGCGCGCCCGCATTGGTGAGGCTGATGGCGGTATGTTGACTGATGAAGGCCGCCAGCAAATCGCGGATACCATTGGCGTTAATATGAATGACGTCACCCATATGGAACAGCGTCTTTCAGGTGCTGATTCATCATTGAACGCCCCTGTTGGTGAAACCAGTGAGAATATGGCCCAAGATTTCTTGATGGATGATCGTCCGAACCCTGAACAATCTGTTGCCACGGCCAAAGATGCGGCGACGCTTTCCAAATGGTTGGCGGAAGCGATTGAAGAATTAAGCCCACGCGAAAAAATGATCATCATGCGCCGCCGTCTCGATGAAGACGGCGCCACGCTGGATGAATTGGGACGTGATTTCGGCGTCAGCAAAGAACGGGTTCGCCAGCTCGAATCCCGCGCCATGAATAAAATTCGCGTCAATCTTGAAGCCCGTGTGGAAGATATCAACGAATTGCCCTATTTATCGTGACTCTTATTTGTCATGATCAATTAACCTTCCTTATTTGCGGTTCAGGACATGCGATCCTTTTCAGAAAATGATGCGCTTTTCCCGCCAATAGCCCCGAATAAGACCAGCCGCATTGATGTCGGTGATGGCCATAATCTTTATATCGAAGATTGCGGCAATCCTGATGGTATTCCAGTGATTTACCTGCATGGTGGCCCAGGGGCGGGGATCAGCCCATTGCACCGGCGGTTTTTTGACCCGGATTTATTCCGCGTCATTCTGTTTGATCAGCGGGGGTCAGGGCAATCTCGGCCTTTTGCCGAAACAAAAGCCAACAGCCTGTGGCATTTGATCGATGATATGGAAGTCATCCGCCAGCATTTCGGCATTGAGCAATGGTTGGTTTTTGGCGGGTCTTGGGGATCAACCTTGGGGCTGGCCTATGGCATCAACCATCCTCAACGCTGCCTTGGGTTTATTTTGCGCGGCATCTTTTTGGGCACACAGCCTGAAATTGACTGGTTCATGCATGATATGGGGCGGTTTTATCCTGAGGCATGGGACCGATTTATTCATGGCCTGCCCGCGTCAGAACAGCATGATCCATTGGCGTCTTATTACCGCCGTTTGATGGACAGCAGCCCGTCAATTTATATCCCTGCCGCTGAACAATGGTCGGCTTATGAAAATTCTTGCGCCACCCTTGCTGCTGAAATTAGAGGCGGTGGTGGGCGTATGGCATTGAGTTTGGCGCGATTGGAAGCGCATTATTTCACCCATCAATGTTTTATGGATGATGGCTATATTTTGGATAAGATTGATGTTTTGCAAGATATTCCCGCGGTCATTGTCCAAGGTCGGCATGATGTGATTTGCCCGCCTCATTCTGCTTCTGATCTGGCAAAGGCTTGGCCGTCTGCTGAATTGAAAATGGTGGATGATGCCGGCCATTCCGCGCTTGAGCCCGGGATTTTAAAAGAATTGCTGTCAGCCCTTCGCCGGATGCCGCAATTGATCAGAAAATAATCTCGTTGATCACCTTGACCTTTGCTTTATATGATCAATATCTAATGCTACCATGAGTTGTGTGAGAAGTTGAATATCAATGCCCCAAAAGTCTAAGAATTTCGGTGTGACCAATCATAATCCTGTCGATGTCCATGTTGGCAAACAAATCAAACAAGCCCGTATTTTAAGTGGCATGACGCAAACTGATTTGGCTGATGCGTTGAACGTCACTTTCCAGCAAGTGCAAAAATATGAACGCGGGGCCAATCGTGTCAGTGCATCCAGGCTTTGGGATTTAAGTCAGATTCTAAAAGTCGAGATTGGGTTCTTTTTTGACAATATGAATGATCAAACCAAAAACGCATCTCCGCGGTTGCATCGTGAAGACACTCATCAATTGCCAGAAGACTTATCGTTTTTATCAAAAGATCCCATAGAACGCCGTGAATCACTTGAATTGCTGCGGCATTATTACTTGATCAAATCGCCGACGCTTCGTAAAAAAATGGCACGATTTATCAAATCGGCCAGTAAAGATATGGGCAAAGATATTGATGAAATGTCCCAAGAAAACGCCTAAGGTAAGACACCTTAAATAATGGAGATCACGTCATGACAGCTTCAGAAAATACGGCACAAGAAAACCTTAGTTTTGAAGACGCGCTGAAAGAATTGGAGACCATCGTTGAAAAACTTGAACGCGGTGAAGTGTCGCTTGATGACGCGGTGGCCGCCTATGAACATGGCGCGATATTGAAAAAACTATGCCAAGATCGTCTTGATGAAGCCCGTCTGAAAGTCGATAAAATCCGCGCCCAGAAAGCCAGTTCTGCGGTTGAAGGCACAACATCTTTTGATGCGGAATAAATTGAATGTCGGCGACCGCCCCCCAACAATTGCTTGATGATGCCGCGCTGACGGAAACAGCCTTGACAGAGATTTTTGATGGGCTGGCCAAAACGGCCGCGCCGAAATTGGTGGAAGCCATGCGCTATGCCGCCATGGCAGGCGGCAAAAGAATGCGGGCAGGCTTGGTATTAGGGGCGGCACGGCTGGCGTCTGGTCAAGAAAACCCGCAAGGCGCGGTTCAAGTGGCGGCAAGTTTTGAATGTCTTCACGCCTATTCATTGATCCATGATGATCTGCCCGCCATGGATGATGCCGAAACCCGCCGCGGCAAACCTTCGTGCCATATCGCCTTTGACGAAGCGACGGCTGTTCTAGCCGGGGATGCGTTGCAAACCCTTGCATTTGAGCTTTTGGCAGATCCTGACATCCATCCTGATGGGGGGATACGCTCAGGGCTTGTTTATGATCTGGCCACCGCATCAGGCGTCACTGGCATGGCAGGGGGGCAAATGCTTGATCTGGAGGCGGAAACACGCCGTTTTGATCTTGATGAAACCCGCATCATGCAAGGGATGAAAACAGGTGCTTTGATCAAAGCCTCTGCGGTTGCTGGCGGGCGGATTGGCGGGGCTGATGACAAATTGTTGGCCGGTCTTGCGCAATATGCGGAACATCTTGGGCTCGCCTTTCAAATCGCGGATGATATTTTGGATCGCCAAAGTGACGCGGCGGCCATGGGTAAGCCAACAGGCCGTGATGAAACTGCAGGTAAAGCCAGTTTTGTTGATGTTATGGGCATTGACGCCGCCACTAATGAAGCGCATCAATTGGTTGAAAATGCCAATAAAATTCTGGCTGAATCCGTTGAAAATTCTACGGTTTGGCTTGACTATATGACAAAAATATCCAGTTTTAGTATTGGGCGTTCGCATTAGCCGATTGGCTTGAATAATGCAGACCCCAGAAGGATAAGTGATGAAGACCCCAATTCTTGATAAAGCGGTAACGCCGGATCAACTTAAAGCACTCCCGGAAAGCAGCATGAAAGCGCTGGCCGAAGAATTGCGTGCTGAAATGATTGATGCCGTATCGCGGACAGGCGGCCATTTGGGCGCTGGCCTTGGGGTGGTGGAACTGACGGTTGCCCTTCATTATATCTTTAATACCCCTGATGATAAGATCATCTGGGATGTTGGGCATCAAGCCTATCCCCATAAAATTCTGACCGGGCGGCGTGATCGCATCCGAACCTTGCGTCAACCAGGCGGGCTTTCAGGCTTTACCAAGCGTGACGAATCCCCCTATGACCCATTTGGCGCGGCGCATTCATCCACCTCAATCTCAGCAGGCCTAGGCATGGCGGTGGCCCGGGATCTGAAAGGTGAGGATAATAACGTTATTGCAGTGATCGGTGATGGTGCGATGAGCGCGGGCATGGCCTATGAAGCCATGAATAACGCAGGTGCCATGAACTCTAAAATGATTGTTGTGCTGAATGACAATGATA
>WTHX01000138.1 GCA_011522975.1 Alphaproteobacteria bacterium
TGTTATAATATAACAATATTGATAATGTCAAATCAGAAGACTGATACCCATTACATTCCCATAAGGACGGTTTTAGCATGAGCACTCAGCCGCAAAAAAACAATTCACGCCCATTTTTAGGGGCGTTTGGCAAGACTTCGCTTGCTGCTGTTGTCATGGGGGTATTGGCCACGCCAGCCATTGCCAATGATATTCATGTGGCGGCGTCGATCCGACCCCTACATTCGCTGGTAGAAATGGTGCTTGGGGATCAAGGTGAGGCTGTGCTGTTGGTGGATGGCAATATGACGCCTCATAACATCACTTTGCGGCCATCAGACCGGTTGCAATTGGCCAAAGCGGATCTTGTTTTTTTGATTGATGATAATTTCGCACCTATTCTGGCAAAGACGGTTGCAGATCCGTCACGAAAAGTGCTGATGGCTGAGGCGGATGGGTTGATGAAACATAAACGTCGCACGTCTGAATATTTTGGCCATGGCGACCATGGCCATGATGATCATGATGACCACGGCCACGATGATCACGGGCATAATGACCACGGGCATAATGACCATGATGATCATGATGACCACGGGCATGACGACCACGGGCATAGCCACGCTTATGGGGAATTTGATTTGCATTTCTGGCTTGATGCTAAAAATGCCATGGCGATGGTCAATTTAATCGAAAGCCGCTTATCAGCACGTTATCCAAACCATGCCGATGCTTTTGCCCAGAATAAAGAACAAGCGCTGAAAAACTTGCAAGCGCTTGATGCCAATATCAGTGATCAGGTCAAGTCGTTCAAAAATCTTGGTCTGATTGTCTATCACGATGCCTATACCTATTTCGAAGAAGCCTATGGGTTGAATGTTAAAACAACGGTTCTGGACCACCATGACGCATCTTCAGGGGTCAATCGCATCCAGATGATCCGTCATCTTGTTGATCATGGTGAGGTGAGCTGCCTTGCCCATGAACCGCAATTCAATGCCAAAATTCTCACCACCATTGACCCGGGCCAAAAACTGACCCGCATTGAGATGGATCCAATCGGTGTCGCGTATCCTGCGGGCGCGGGTCAGTATGGTGAAATGATGCAAGGGTTGGTTAATAGCCTGATGCAATGCCGCTAACAGCAGTTTTCCTATTATAGGCATCTGTCCTGTTGCTGATGCCCTAGACCTGCGCTAGGGTTGTGGGGCAAGAGGAGGATGTCATGCGGATCGGATTTATTGGTCTTGGCAATATGGGGGCGCCGATGGCGCGCAACTTGGCCCAGGCTGGCCATGAAGTGATGGGCTTTGATGTGGCTGATGTCACGGTCGAAGATGTAACCATCGCCCCTGATTTTAAAACGGTGGTATCGGGGCAAGATGTGGTCATCACCATGCTGCCCAATGGCGCTATTTTAAAAGATGTCGCAGGGCAAATCCTCCCCCATATGGCGAAAGGCGCGCTTCTGTTGGATTGTTCCACCGTCGATGTTGAAAGCGCGGCCTCCGTTGCGGCGGATGCAGAAGCACTGGGCGTTATGGCGGTTGATGCGCCTGTGTCCGGCGGGATTGGCGGGGCTGATCAGGGCACCCTGACCTTTATGGCGGGCGGCAGTGATGCTGGTTTTGCTCGCGCCCAACCTTTGTTTGAAATTATGGGGCAAAAATCTGTTCATTGCGGCAAAAGCGGGGCAGGGCAAGCGGCTAAAATCTGCAATAACATGATCCTTGGCATCACCATGATCGGCACTTGTGAAGCCTTCGCGCTGGCGGATAAATTGGGGCTTGATCGGCAAAAGATGTTTGATGTGGTGTCAACGTCCTCAGGGGCCAGTTGGTCGATCAACACCTATTGTCCCGCCCCTGGGGTTGGCCCGATCTCGCCCGCGGACCATGGCTATGCGCCGGGGTTTGCGGCTGAATTGATGGTCAAAGATTTGGGCTTGGCTCAAGATGCGGCCATCACCGCTGATGCTGATACACCCTTGGGGGCGGCGGCGGCAGAACTTTACCGCCAATTTGTCGAAGATGAAGATGGTTTGGGGCAAGATTTCTCCGCCATGTTGCCGCGTTTTGAAAAACGGTCACGGTCATCATGACGACCACCGCTGATCTGATCATCATTGGTGGCGGTATCGCAGGGGTCAGCCTTGCCGCCCGTATCGCTGGTGACCGACGTGTTATTCTGTTGGAGGGTGAAGATCAATTCGCTTATCATTCAACAGGGCGGTCCGCCGCTATGTTTATCCGCAATTACGGCCCGCCTGTTATCAGGGTGCTGAACCGTCTGTCCGAACCTTTTTTGCGGGATCACGAAGGGTTTAGCGAAAGCCCTCTGCTTTCACCTCGGGGGGAGATGACCCTAGATTTCGGTGTCGATGCCAAAGAATTCGACGTCTATATCGATGGCAGTAAAGGGCTTGAGATTCTCTCAGCCGATGAAGCCCATGCCATGGTGCCAATCTTGAATAGAGACCGGTTGCAACGCGCCGCCTATGAACCTGACGCCAGTGAAATTGACGTCCATATGTTGTTTTCCAGTTTTCAGAAACAAGCCAAATCAAAAGGCGCTGATTTGAAAGCTAAACAAATGGTAGAGGCCTTATCGCATCAAGATGGCATCTGGCGGGTCACCACCAAAGATGATGTGTTTGAAGCCCCTATTGTGGTCAATGCCGCGGGGGCGTGGGTGGATCATATTGCCCGCCATGCAGGCATAAAGCCGATTGGCATCACCCCCAAGCGGCGGTCGGCTGTCATTATCCCCGGCCCTGAAGGCTGTATGGATTGGCCGATGATCGTACCTGCCGCCGAAGATTGGTATGCCAAGCCTGATGCTGGGCGATTGATGATCTCACCGGCGGATGCAGACCCTATCGAAGCCCATGATGCCTACCCTGATGATATGGTGTTGGCGGAGGGCATTGATCGGTTCAGCCAAGCCACCACGCTTGAGGTCACCCGTGTTGAACGGTCATGGGCAGGGTTGCGGAGTTTTGCCCCTGATGGTGACCCTGTGGTTGGGTTTGCTGATGATGCTGACGGGTTCTTCTGGCTTGGGGGGCAGGGCGGTTATGGCATCCAGACGTCTCCTGCGTTATCATCCATCGCCGCATCGCTTTTGATGGGGCAGTCCATTGATGCTGACCTTGAAGCATCAATTACACCAACACGGTTTAACACCAAGATTGAAATGCAAGCATAATGACGGTAAAAATTGCTCTTATCCGCGGTGATGGCA
>WTHX01000047.1 GCA_011522975.1 Alphaproteobacteria bacterium
AATAAAAATCGCGCCTTTTTCCATGGATTGAAACGCGCCGTCTTCCCCAATCGTGACTTGCCGCACATCATCATCCGCGCCAACACAGGCAAAGACAAATTCTGCGCCTTTTGCCGCCTCTTGCGGGGTTTTGGCCATGGCATCGCTTTGCCCGCCGCCATGTTCCGCCACCCATTGTTCCGCCTTGGCGACACTGCGGTTATAGACCGTCACCTCATGCCCCGCCGCTTTCAAATGCCCCGCCATTGGGTAGCCCATAACCCCCAGCCCCAGAAATGCGATTTTAGCCATGATGGTCTCCTTCATATGATCATTTCTTTTAATTTAACCTGTTTCATTCTTTATTCAATTATATCTCTTGTCTTGGTGGAACTGTCGTGTTGGTTTTGCTAAACTGCATGACCACATCACAGGAATTTCACCATGCCCAGCCAAGATTACGACATCGATATTATGATCCCTGAAAGTGAGATTACCGCCAAGGTGAACGCCATGTCGCGGGATATTTCGAAATATTACGCCAAGAGCGAAAAATTGGTGGTGGTAGGGTTGTTGCGCGGGTCGTTCATGTTTGTGGCTGATCTGGTGCGGCGGCTTGATCTGCCGGTTGAGGTGGATTTCATGACGGTCTCCAGTTACGGCAGCAGCATGCGATCATCCCGTGAAGTCCGCATCCTGAAAGACTTGGATGGCGATATTGAAAATGTTGATGTGCTGGTGGCGGAAGACATTATCGATACCGGCCATACCCTGTCGCAAGTCCTGAAAATCCTATCCACCCGCAAACCCCAAAGCCTTGAGGTTTGCTGCCTTCTGAACAAACCATCACGGCGTGAGGTTGATATCCCTGTCAAATGGGTGGGGTTTGATATCCCTGATGAATTTGTTGTCGGCTACGGTATTGATTATGCCCAGAACAACCGCAACCTGCCCCATATCGGCAAGGTGCGGCTGAAAGATTAAGGCCCAAGGTTAAGGCTTAGGCCAAAAACTTATCGTCAAATGGATAGCGGGTCAGGTTTTCAAACCCATCTTCTGTGACCAAAACTTGGTCTTCCAATTTGATCGAGAAATCACCGCCTTCACGGCTGACCAAGGCTTCAACACAAAGCACCATGCCCGGCTCAAGCACCGCGTCAAACGCGCCTTCAACATAATGGCTTGGATAGGCGATCAACGGCCATTCATCACAAAGACCAACGCCATGGAAACGGCAGGAATATTTCTGCTTCTGGTAAAGGTCAGGCAATTGATGGCCTTCAAACGTCAGGTCACGGAAACTTACCCCCGGCTTCATCAGATTCATATTGGTGGTGATATGTTCCAGCGCCAGTTGATAATCTTCTTTCATTTCTTTGGTGGGTTCTTGATCGCCCAAAAACCACGTGCGGGAAATATCACTGCAAATGCCGTAACAGCCGATCAGATCCGTATCAAAGGCCAGAATTTCATTATTCTGGACAATGCGCGGGCCACATTCTTGGAACCAAGGGTTGGTCCGTGGGCCTGACGCCAAAAGGCGGGTTTCAATCCACTCCCCACCACGTTCGATATTGGCGGCATGGAGCACCGCCCAGATGGCATCTTCGCTCATCCCTGGCTTGGCGGCTTTTTCCATTTCAAGCACCGATTGTTCGCACGCATACATGCCGCATCGCATCGCCAAGATTTCATCGGGGCCTTTGATGACCCGGGCATGTTCCATCACGACTTCACCTTCTTCAACGCTCAAGCCATTGGCTTCAAGGGCGCGCAAGCCGTGAATCATGATCTTATCCACCGCAACACGTTTGTTGTCACCCACATGTTCACGCATCACATCAGCAATTTCAGCACCAAATTTTTCTGCTGCATCGCCAGTCCGATCACCGGTCGCGAAATAGAACATTGACGCGCCTGACCGTGATTCCCTGACCAATGGATTGTGATCCGCCAAGAACGGTGAGTTTTTATAATCCCACAGGATCATATAGCCTGTCGCCGTCACCAAACAGGCGCGGAATGGGTTATGGGTGTTCCACAACTGCATATTGGTGGAATCCGTGGCATAGCGGATATTGAGCGGATCAAACAACAGTGCCGCGCCATAATCATGCTTTTGCAACTGGCCAACGATCCGATCCAGCCGATATTGGCGCATGGCAGTCAGATTAGGCGCGGTCAGCCCAGCCGCAGCCCATTCATCAAAGGCCAATTGTGTTGGGCCAATCTCAACGCGGTCATTATCCTTGGGTGAGCCATCAGGCATCACCGCGGTTGAGGCCTGACTTTGACCACGGGTCGGGTCAATCTTGCGGTTATCACGGAAATGAGGGGCATTCATGGGATCACCTCTTTAATCGATCTGTATAAAAAAACCGTAAAATGGATTTTTTTGAAGATCAATTCTTTTCCGCATCTTTTGGCTTTATGCGTCCAGCACGGTTTTAACCTCTGATCCCCGCTCAAGCGATTTATGGACCGGGCATTTATTGGCAATCCCTAATAAAAACTGACGTTCATCAGGGCTGAGATCCCCTTCCATAACCAACCGGCGGGTGAACACATCATAGGCGTCATCGCCTTCACCTTCGACATGATGGTCAATTTCAACACGGCAAGTATCGAGTTTATATTTGCGCCGTTCTGCCACCATGCGGATGGTCATAGCGGTACACGCCCCAAGCCCTGCTTTGATAAAATCAAAAGGCCCAGGCCCTGAATCCATACCGCCGGGGATTCGCGTTGGCTCATCCGCCCGCATCCGATGCGCACCAACCCGAATATCATGGGCAAAGAGACCATCAGGGCTGGTTTGGACGGTCAGGCGGCCCTCACCCCCATCGGCGATCTCAACCCCATCTCCCCATTCAGAGGCCGTATGCTCCAAACAGCGTGCCGCCCATGCGCTGATCATCTTGGCGGTAAATACGCTATCTTCACGCTTGGTCAAGAGATGGTCAGCCCGATCAAGGGAGACAAACGATTTTGGGTGTTTTGCAGCGGTATAGATCACGGCGGCGTTTTCAATCCCAACAATCTGATCCACCGGTGAATGAAGCACCAATAGATCAAGGTTGAGATTGGCTATGCTTTTAGGCGCGTTGTGTTGCATCAAATCATCAACAAATTCTTGGCCTAATCTGATGGGTCTGCCGCCGATTGGGACTTCGGCAACGCCATCACGTTTGATGGCCTCCAGATGACCCGCGAATAAATGCTGCACATGCTGGGGGTCGGCTGGCGCGCCAATCGTTGCCACGCCTTTGATATTGTCCAGTTTTGATGGTGACGCCAGCACCGCCGCCCCGCAAGATGCGCGCCTGATGCGGTTTCTATCTTCACAGTTTCATTTTTCGCCATTGTTGTCTCCTTCAATTCGACGACACGATTAATGCCGACCACCATCAGGATGAAAACAACAACTGACAAAATAGAAACGGCCCGAAGGCCGCTTCTGAAGGTTTAGAAACTAAGCGAGATATCCCGATGTTTGGCCAAACAGCCTGAGATTGCGGTGGCCTGTTCAAGGCTCAACCGATCCTGTTGCCTGAGGCCGATGGTATCACGTATCTCGGCTTCAAACGTGTTCAGGGTTGCAATGACCTCTGATCCAGCATTGCGGCGGGCGGCCAAATCTTTATCAAAGGCTTTAATGGCTTTCTTCACCGCACTCATCGCCTTCTTTGGCTTTTCACGCTTCTTCCGCAGGGCTTTTTTCGCCTTTGACAATTCAGATGCCACAGCATTTGTGCCTGGAACAGCGGTGATCATAGCGGTAACAGCTTTAATCGCATCACGGCCTTTTTCATGGTCACCATCTTCTTTGATGACGTCCAGCAAGCCCGTCAGATCCGCTTCAACCGCGGCAAGATCGTCGGTTGATTCCAACACCGCAATCGCGTTGATTAGGTTGTCATAACTGTCATCAACTGTTTTCCGATATTGACGCTGGGCTTTGGCCAGATCACCTGTAATTTTACGGTAATCTTTATTGACCTGCTTCCATTCTTGTGGAATTTCCGCCATCAGATCAGCAATCTCATTTTCCAACTCAGCTGTTTCTTCAGCGTAATGAGCCTTTTCATCTGGATCATCGGTGCCGCGGGCTTCAAGTTTGATCTTTTCAATCGCTTTTTTATTGCGGCGAATATCACGTTCCAAAGTCCGAACTTCGGCATGGATCGGGCGATAGTCGACAGATGCCGCCTCAACAGCTGCTTCCGCACTGCGGATATCTTCCACCAATGTGTAAATGCTGCTGACGCCTTTTACCGTCTGGCCAAGATTACGCTTGATATCAGCCGGCAATGCCGACAGGTCAAGCGCCGCAAGTTTAGCCGTTGCGCCTTCGATCCGATCACGTTCTTCAACATAATAGTCAAAGAGGTAATCTTCCAAACATGCCTGCAAGCGCGGATTCTTTGGCGGCGGTGCTGTTTCGGATGTCAGGTATGTCCGCACCGGCAGATAATTCACCAATGGCGGATAGAACCCAACAATCGCCAGCCCAATCAACTGGAGCGCGATGAACGGTACAACGCCTTTATAGATATCCAAGGTTTTGACCACGCTGGAGGCAACACCCCGCAAATAGAACAGCGCAAAACCAAATGGCGGCGTCAAGAATGACGTCTGGATGTTCATCCCGATCATCACCCCAAGCCATACAGCCGTGACATTGGCAGATGGATCGGACAACAGAATAGGTGAGACAATCGGCACAACAACAACCGCGATTTCAATGAAATCAAGGAAGAAGCCCAAGAGGAAAATCACCACCATAACAACAATAAACTGTGCCCAGAAACCGCCGGGGAGACCTGTTAGAAACTCTTTAACAATTTCTTCACCGCCAAAGCCGCGGAATGCCGCGGTCAACATGGCCGCACCCAACAGGATGATAAACACCATTGAAGTTGTCTTGGCGCTTTCAAGCATCACGCCGTTTAATGTGTCTTCAATTTTAAATGTCCGCCAGCCTGACCAAACCACGGACGCTACAAAGGCGATCACCGCGACCAAGGCCAAAGCGATCCCAAGCATATCCATGCCAGTTTCAATCTTACGAACATTGAGTGAGAAAATACTGGTTAGGACCCCGATAGCGACCATAGAGACGACCGCCAGAATAGCCGGATAATACGCGTCTTTTTCACCTTCACGGAGGCGATACCCCGCCATGATCGTGGCACCAATCGCACCGATTGCACCGGCCTGATTCACTGTAGCTATGCCCGCAATAATTGAGCCCAAAACCACAAAGATCAGCACCAATGGCGGCACCAATGACAAGACAACTTTCTGGATAAAAGCCCGTTCCAGCAATTTGCCATCATAAGGCACGGCAGGTGCAGTACCCGGGCGGAGCAAGGCGGATACCAAGATATACGCCATATAAAGACCAACCAAAATCAGCCCTGGGATAAACGCGCCCAAGAACATATCGCCGGCTGATGTGGATACAATATCCAGCGTCGATGGCATTGAAAATTCGCCCGTCGCTTCTTTATATAAAGATTTCCGTTCGGATGCGGCTTGGTCAGCGGCACTGGCCAACTGGTCGGCCAGAATAATCAAAACAATCGATGGCGGGATGATCTGTCCCAATGTCCCTGAAGCACAGATTGTGCCGGTTGCCAGCGGCTTTGAATAATTGTTCCGCAACATAGCAGGCAATGAAATTAGCCCCATGGCGACCACAGTCGCGCCAACAATCCCTGTTGTGGCGGCCAATAACGCGCCAACAAAAACAACCGAAATGCCCAAACCACCCGGGATCGGGCCAAATAGTTGCGCCATGGTCACCAGCAAATCTTCAGCAATCCGTGACCGCTGCAACATAATGCCCATGAAAATAAACAATGGAATCGCGATCAACGTATCGCGTTCAACTTCCCAATAAATCCCCCGGAAGTTGGTGACCCCCGCTGTCAGCCATTCAATCGGCCCATCTTGGATAAAATAAGCGCCGCTATCGCTGGCAAAGAAATACCCACAGATGCCAGCCAATGTGATGGTCACGATGGCGGCCCCTGGCAAAGCAAACGCCACAGGATACCCTGAACCCAGGGCATACATCATGGTTAAAAACAAAATAGCAAGAAAGACGAGTTCCATGGCTTACGCTTTCTGTTCTGCGCCAGTTTCGGCGTCATCATTGCGGGCATCACCGTTCATGATGGCCAACGCGTTCAAGAAATAACTGGTGAATTGCGCCAACATGGACATGGCAAACACCACGAGGAATGCCGCCATCAGATATTTGACATACATGCCAAAACCACTCATTGACGTTTCAAAGTTTAACATGGGGCTGTTGATCAGACTGGCTTTGCCCGACATGCCCAAGACCAGCACCAACCAGCAAAGCGGCATGCCAAACGCAACGGAACCTGTGGCATTAACCCATGCTTTCGTGCGGTCTTGAAAGCTCGCAAAGATCACATCAACACGGACATGGCCTTCTTCTTTTAATGTATGGGCACTGGCAAAGAGGAATAACGCCGCATACCAGAAACGCACCAGATCCCCCATAAATGTTTGTTCATAGGCAAAGATGAAACGCGCCAGTACGATCAGCATTTCAGCGATCACAACCAACAGGATCAGCCATACAACCGAAACAGATTTATCCCGAAATCCGATAAACGCACCTAAAATCAACAAGGGGATATGGATATACATGCCCCGCCATGAGGACAGGCCTAGTTTGGTGGCAATGTCTTTGCCGAACATGGCGGTGTGCAAATCTTCAACACGAATAAATGAAATAATCGCATCGGCAACACCAACAAAAAGAACGCCCCAAAAGGCCGCCCTGATGATTAATGACGCCAATTTGTCCATCCGCATGGCATCCGCCAAAAGGGAACCTTTGCTGCGGGTATAGACAGCCGCGCCAACAACCACGCCTAAAGCCATCAACACCTGCACCCATCCCATAGTGAGCGCAAATCCAGAGACATCACCTTTTGGGGCGCTGAAGCCAAAAAGCCCCGCTGCACCCAATGTGCCGTAGATGCCAGGCAAGCCGCCAACATATGTCAGAAAATTATTTAAGATAAAAAGAAGCGCTAGAAAAACGCTTGAAAGCCCGCCAAAACGACAGGCTGAAACCATCAACGGATGAAGACCCTTTTGTTGGGACATGAGATGAAATCTCCAGATAATAATCCCAGATAAAATCTAAGAAAAAGAAGGGCGGGGAAGACCCCGCCCCTCCAAAGGCAATTAGCCCTCAAGCACTGCGTTACGCTTAAGAACGTATTCCACATCGTTCAACTGCTGGTATTCACCAACGGTCTTACGTGCAGCAACCATTGATTCATGGATGCGGCGAGCCAGTGATGAATGCTCAACAACTTCAGCGTAAACTTCGGCTGAACCACGACCAAAGGCTTCGTAAACTTCTTCGTTGAATTCACGAACAACGACACCCTGCTCATTCACAAGACGCTCAAGAGCAGCACCGTTTTTGGCGTTGTATTCAGACATGATGTTGTCATTTTCAGCCTGAGCAACAGCAGAAATCAGCATCTGATCTGATTCGGACAAGCTGCCCCAGAATGATGCGTTGAAGCCTGCGGCCAACTGTGAGGCTGGCTCATGCATACCTGGGTAGTAGTAGTACTTAGTGGCTTCATAGAACTTCATCGCTTCGTCGTTCCATGGGCCAACCCATTCTGTTGCTTCAATCGCGCCAGAAACAAGGTTTTCATAAATCTGACCACCAGGAAGTGATACAGGTGATGCGCCCAATTTCGCCATAACGTCACCGCCAAGGCCTGGAATACGCATCTTCAGACCTTTGAGGTCTTCTGCTGAGTTGATTTCTTTGTTGAACCAACCGCCCCACTGAACGCCTGTGTTACCACAAGCCAGTGACTTAAGGCCGAATTCGCCAGCAACTTCATCCCAAAGTTCCTGACCACCCATCCAGTTGATCCATGAGTTCATTTCATTGTAGCTGAGGCCGAATGGTACAGCAGTAAAGTAAGCCCAACCTGGGTGCTTACCTTTCCAGTAGTAATCAGCAGCATGGTATGCCTGAGCGTTGCCTGAAGCAACTTCATCAAAGCTGTCAAACGCGCCAACACGTTCACCAGCAGCATAATATGTCACCTGAATACGGCCGTCAGAAACATCACCAAGACGCTTGGCAAAGCGCTGAGCGCCTGTACCCAAACCTGGGAAGTCACGTGGCCATGTTGAAACCATTGCGATCTCAATACGATCCTGTGCGATTGCTGGGGTAGCAAGCGCGGTTGCGGTGGCAACACCACCAAGACCAGCTTTGGTCATAAAGTCACGACGTTTCATGTCTTTCTCCTCACCTTCGTGTTTTAGCGGCAAAGCCGCTGGGCGTGTTAAGCAGCATAAACACTTTAATAACAAAGTATAAAACCGCCTTAAAACTTGTTTGCAAAGAATATTATTAACATTCAAGAATTTGCAATAAGCAATATATTATTATGGCTCATTCCAGATTTCAGTCAATTCAACTTAAGCAAAATTGATAATAAAATTAAGTTTCAGGTAAAAAAATTAGTTATTTCATGCGCACATAATGCCATTTAAGTATTTTAATAACCTTTACACAATTGATGAACAGGTCTGAACACCTCAATCGGCGATCATTTAATTCTTAATTTATGGGCTTGAGCGCATAATGGCCTTATGGCTTGGCATGATTTTAAATTCATGCCTAAATATAGAAAGATTGAAGGCGAAACTGAATTTTGGAGGATGAAACATGAACAGCATCACAACAGCGCCTGCCGCCGAAATTCTGAATCACCCCTTTCGCTATGATGACAGCGCCATTAAATATCGCATTGGCTTGGTCGCGCTTTCAACAGATCTGACGCTGGAAAAAGATATCACGCGACTGATTCCCGAACAGGACGTGTGCTTTTACACAAGCCGTGTTGAGTTCATTAATCCTGTGACGCCAGAAAACTTGCGTAAAATGCAGCCGCATATTGCCGATGCCGCGCGAATGATTTTAACAAATCAGCCGCTTGCATCAATCTGCTATGGTTGCACCTCTGCCTCTGCAACCTTGGGGGATGAGGCGGTCACCGCATCCCTTCATGAAGGCAAACCTGACACCCCTTCGACCAACCCTGCCCTTGCAGGGGTGACAGCAGCCCAGGCATTGGGGGTTCAAAAACTAGCATTACTGACGCCTTATCCTGAAGCGGCAAGCCAAAAACTGGCGGATTATTTCGCCCAAAAAGGATGCGATATCATCAGCCATCATTGTCTGAATATTGCAGATGACCGTGATATCGCGCGGGTTAATGAAGATGACCTGATCAATATGGCTGAACAAATTGATCAACCTGAGGCAGATGCGATTTTCCTGTCTTGCACGGCTTTGCCCGCGGTGGCGATTATCAATCGACTGGAAGACCGTTTGGGCAAACCTGTCATCACCAGCAATCAAGCGATGATCTGGATGGCGCTTCGTTTGGCGGGCTGTGATCACCAAGCCCCTCAAGGCGGCAAGTTATTCACCCTTGGCCTGCCTCAATAAGGTTTGAACATTAATTGTTATCAATGTCGCCTGCGCCTGCGCCTGCCGCCCGCTTTTCTTCGGTTTCAGGCACATAGGTGCGGCTGGCATATTGGCCTAATTTTTGCCAGCATGATGCCGAGGCTTGATGGGCAATTTGATCAGACCAAGGGCATAGAATAAGCCCAGTCTGATCGGCCGCATGGGGCGAAATTTCAACCCAAGCAATACCGGCACCAACACCATCAGGGGTGATCCAGACCTGATCATGATCAATGACCGCAGCAGGTTTGCCACCCACCATTACAGTGAAGGCTTGCTGCTGTTCTTGGGCGACAATCCCCAAACCTGCCACAAGAAACCGCGGCATCAAGACATGGCCTGACCATGGTGTTTTGACTGCCGCGATGAATTCCGCCCTTGCAATGGCTTCGAATGGTGCGATGCAATCAGGGCGGTCAGCGGCAAAGTTATTATCGTCACCATCAAGCCCTTCAAGGCAACGGTTGAGCACCCCAAGAAAGGGCAAGTTATGCGCTGCCATCCATGCCGCGATCACCCCTCCGTCTTTCGCCATGCCCCAATCAATACCAACACCGCGAAAGGCTTTTTCCGCTTCGGCACGGATTTCATTTTGGGACAGGATGATGGTCATTGAGGCTATTTATTGTGATTGATGATTGTTGTTCGAATGATCGGTTTAAATTGTAAGAGGTGAGAACAACCAGTCATTTGCCCCAGCATCATTGATTTCTTCTGCCAAGGGCGCGCCTTGATAAAGCGTGATTCGCGTCCAAAGGTCAGATTTCGGGTCAAATTTCGATGCGCCAAAGAAACTCAATTTACAGCGCAACATATCAATAGGCCGTGTATCACCCGCCACCAAATTATCCCTGATCTCACCATAGGGGTAATGGGCCGTGGTCAGCACCCGCCGTAAAACAAACCGATGCTTGGGTTGATCCAACATAAATTGCGCCAAAGGCATATCGGGGTCGGCACATTCCAAATCAGGCAAGACCGATTGAATTTGATGCGGAATATCAAAAGGCATTTCTTGATCTGCCCCTGATTCCTCAAACCGCCGCCCCAAGCGGGGTTCTAGTTTGGCTTCGGAAACATACCAGAACAATTCACTTTCGAATTGATTGGTCAGGTCACGCGGCAAAGCCCAGTCATAATGGGTTTTGATCAGATCAATCGCTTCCCCAACAGTGGCCATCACAGGGATGGAAATATCTTCTTGGGCGGCCATGCCATCACCCAGGTCATCAATCAAATCCCCAAACGGTTCCAGCAGGATTGACACCAGCATTTCTTGGGCTTCAAGACCTAAGGTTGCTTCGGCTTTTGCCATCAGGTTTTTGAGGTCATGAGGGTTTTGCCCCCAATCCCCCGCCACCCATTCGGCCAGTTTTTCCAAATCATCTTCCAATGATGTGATGCGATCCATCTGCACCTTGTCATCGACCCGCCATTGCTGACTATAGGTTTGGGCACGCGCCACCAGACCTCGGATTTGATTGGCTTGATCTAATGTTATCTCGGCAGTATTTAGCACACGCGCCAAGGCTTCTTCCCGGGTTGTCATCCAATGATGCAGCAAGACTTGATGATGCACCAAGAACGGCGCCATGCCTAACCCTGTG
>WTHX01000040.1 GCA_011522975.1 Alphaproteobacteria bacterium
CGTGATAATTTTGACAAGACCGCCGCTTGATAACCTGACCCTGTGCCAATTTCCAAGACACGTTCTTTGCCGGTTAATGCCAATGCCGCTGTCATACGGGCCACAATATAAGGCTGGCTAATGGTCTGGCCATGGGCGATGGGCAAAGACACGTTATCATAGGCATGATGAAACAACGGCTGCGGGATAAACACTTCCCTTGGGGTGGTTTCAATCGCGCTTAAGACAGCAGTGTTATTAATCCCCTGCCCTCTTAATGTCATCAGCAATTCTGCTTTTTTGGCCAGCAGTTCTTGAGACATCAGGCAGATTGAGACAGTTGATTGAGGAATTTATAATCGGTCATATCAATGCTGAGCGGGCAAATCGCGATATACCCGTCAAACACAGCCCCAACATCAGTTTCCATGGGCAGGTGTTCACGCAAATTCCAATTGCCGATCCGATAGGTGTTCTCGCCGCCTTCGCCTGAAAGCACATCATCTGACATTTTATGGCGGCCAACAGTGACAGCCTTCTGGCCTTTAACGTCATCTGCGGCAACGCTGGGGAAATTGATATTCATGATAATATGCTTGGGCCAGCCTTCATCCAGCAATTGTTGCAAGACTTTAGGCGCATGGGCAATGGCAGCATCAAACACGCGGGGGTCATCCAAATCCATCCGTTTGCGGTCATATTTTTGCGACATGGCAATGGCCGGCACATTATGCACCGCCGCTTCCCAAGCCGCGCCAATTGTTCCAGAGCACGTGATATCATCAGCGATATTCATGCCCAGATTAACACCGCTTAAAACCAGATCAGGTTTGTGGTCTTTCATGAAATGATTGATCGCCAAGATCATGCAATCGGTGGGCGTGCCATCACAGGTCATGCGTTGATGGCCGTGGTGGGTGACTTTTAAATCCTTGCCCAAGGTCAAAGACCGGCCATAGCCAGAACAATTATCATCAGGGGCGAAAACCCAAATGTCATCGGAGAACTGACGCGCGATATCTTCCAGCACCTTCAGCCCAGGGGCGTCGATACCATCATCATTGGTGATAAGAATACGGCCAACAGGTTTTGCCATTTTATGCTCCGTCAATGCTGAGTTTGGTCATCCCCCCCATATAGGGCTGCAGCACATCAGGAATATGGATTGCGCCATTTTCATCTTGATAATTTTCAAGAACAGCAATCATAGTCCGTCCAATCGCAAGGCCAGAGCCATTTAGCGTATGAACAAAGCGGGTGTCTTTTTCGCCTTTGTTGCGGAAACGCGCCTTCATTCGGCGGGCTTGGAACGGCCCACAGTTCGAACATGAGGAAATCTCACGATACATGCCCTTGCCTTCATCTTGGCCGGGAAGCCAAACTTCAATGTCATAGGTACGTTGCGCAGAAAACCCAGTATCGCCGGAAGACAGCATCATGACGCGGTAACTAAGCCCCAGACGCTTCAGGATTTCTTCAGCACAATTGGTCATACGGTCCAATTCAGCGTCCGAATCTTCAGGTTCAACGATTGAGACCAGCTCAACCTTAGAAAACTGATGCTGGCGGATCATGCCACGAGTGTCACGGCCTGCCGCCCCTGCTTCAGCGCGGAAACAAGGGGTATACGCCGTCATCCGCAATGGCAGATCGTCAGCATTCAAAATTTCATTGGCGACAAGATTGGTCAATGGCACTTCAGCCGTTGGGATCAACCAGCGGTCGTCATCGGTGTGGAACAGGTCTTCGGCAAATTTAGGCAATTGACCTGTGCCTTGCATGGTTTCCGATTTAACCAAGGCTGGCGGTAGAACCTCTTGATAGCCAAATTCACCGCAATGGGTATCCAACATAAATGACGCCAATGCTCGTTCCAGCCGCGCCAGACCAGATTTCAACACCACAAAACGTGACCCTGAAAGTTTAGCGCCAGCGGCAAAATCCATCATGCCTAAGTCTTCACCCAAGGCCACATGGTCTTTGGCCGTGAAATCAGGCAGTTTCGCGTCGCCGTGGTTGCGCACTTCGACATTATCGCTTTCATCCGCGCCTTCGGGCACATTGTCATCCAGAATATTCGGCAGGCTCAACAGCATGGCGTTGAGATCATCGCCCAAAGCCTTTTCACGGTCTTCAAGGCTGGCCATTTCGGATTTAATCGCCGCCACTTCAGCCATGATCGCCTCAGCATCACCGCCTTGTTTTTTAATCTCACCAATCTGGCGGGAGGTTTCATTGCGCTTTTGCTGCAAGTCTTGCAGTGTTGTCATGATTTGGCGGCGGTCTTGGTCAATCTGAAGAATAGCAGCAGATTGTTTTTCAAGCCCACGGCGCGCCATGGCATTGTCAAAGCGTTCAGCATCATCACGAATAAACCTGATGTCATGCATGGGAAAACTCCTTAAATCTTCGGGGTCTAAATATTCAGTGTCTTGATTAAGAGATCAAATCAACCACAACAAGGGTTATGATTAATCGTCATCATCATCTTCGTATTCAGGCTGTTTCACCATGATCCGTGCGCTGATGATGGATAATTCATAAAGCATGATCACAGGGATTGCCAGCATTACCTGAGAGATTACATCCGGCGGGGTCAAAATAGCCGCCGCGATAAAGGCCAGCAAAATAGCATATTTGCGGTTGCGTGCCATGCCATTGGCGGTGATGATCCCAGCCTTCGCCAGCAAAAGCAACACTACAGGCAATTCAAAAGCAATGCCAAAGGCAAAAATCAAGCGCATTACAAGGCTTAGATATTCAGAAATCCGTGGTTCAACTTCAACCGAAAGTGATGTATCCCCACCGGCGATTTGAAACGATAGGAAGAAATCCCACGCCAATGGGATGACCAGATAATACACCATCGCCCCGCCCAAAAAGAACAGGATGGGGGTGGCCAGCAAAAACGGCAAAAAGGCTTTCTTTTCATTGCGGTACAGACCAGGGGCAACAAACCGCCAGACCTGCAGTAAAATGACTGGAAATGAAATAAACAACGCCGCAAAGAACGCCACTTTGATTTGGGTGAAAAAGGCTTCATGCAGAGCAGTGAAGATCATCCGCCCGCCTTGTTCGGCCAGTTCATTGGCCAAGGGGCGTTGAAGGAATTCAAAGATGACATCGGCGAAATTGCGGCTGTCCTGCCCGAAAGGCCGCACCAGTGAGCCGATGAATAAAACCAGAAAA
>WTHX01000055.1:0-7077 GCA_011522975.1 Alphaproteobacteria bacterium
GGCCCGGGGACGATCTCCATAACCTCATCAAGGGTAATCTCAGGGTTGCGGATATAGGACATACAGGCATCAATGACTTCAGTCGGGTTATGCGGCGGAATATTGGTCGCCATCCCAACGGCAATGCCGCCCGCGCCATTAACCAAAAGATTGGGATATTCGGCAGGCAGAACAGATGGTTCTTCTTGGGTTTCATCATAATTGGGGATGAAATCAACAGTATCGCGATCAATATCCCTCAACAGGGTTTCAGCAACCTTGGCCAGACGCGATTCTGTGTAACGCATGGCGGCTGGCGGGTCACCATCAACTGAGCCAAAATTGCCTTGCCCATCGACCAGCGTGACACGCATGGAAAAATCCTGCGCCATCCGCACCATGGATTCGTAAATCGCGCTATCACCATGGGGGTGATAATTACCCATGACATCCCCGACAACACGCGCCGATTTGCGGTACGGTTTTGACCAATCATAGCCGCCTTCCATCATGGCATAGAGAATGCGACGATGAACAGGTTTCAGCCCGTCCCTGACATCAGGCAAGGCACGCGATACAATCACGCTCATGGCATAGTCGAGATAAGATTTCCGCATCTCAGCGGTGATGGAAATACCTGTTTCGCCGGGCCGATCTTCAGGCGGCATTTGGTCAGGTGGTGTTTGGTCGGACAATGCGCCACTCCACTAAAAATATATGGTATATTTTATAACATTTTTTGCCGCTTAATACTACATATTGTTGTTATAAAAATGAAAAATGCCAGCAATTTTACGGCTGGCATTGATCAAAATCGAACAGGTTAAAATGACCAGTTTAGAACGGGATATCATCATCCAGATTGCTGCTCATCGGTGGGGCTGATGGGGCTGATGAGCCGCCGCCAATCGCGCCGCCTGATGCGCCGCCGCCCATGGTGTTATTGGCATAATCACCGCCGCCCATATTGTCATTACGGCCACCCAGCAGGGTTAATTCGCCGCGATAGCGCGGCAAGACGATTTCGGTGGTGTAACGGTCTTGGCCATTCTGGTCTTGCCATTTGCGGGTTTGCACCTGACCTTCGAGATAGACAGATGAGCCTTTGCGCAAATACTGTTCAGCAATACGGCCAAGGTTTTCGTTAAAAATCACCACCCGATGCCATTCAGTGCGCTCACGTTGTTCCCCTGAATTGCGGTCTTTCCAGCGTTCAGATGTGGCAACAGACAGTTTGACGATCTTATTGCCATCATTAAGGCTTACGACTTCAGGGTCTTGCCCCAAATTACCCACGAGAATAACTTTATTAACGCTTCCAGCCATGATCTGGCCTCCTTATTTTTTTATCTTCCTTAGCATAAGCAAGCAAATAGATTACGGCAATTGACTTCTCTTGATTTAAGACAATTTTTATTCCATCCCCAAGGCTGTTTTTAATGGTTTAACCCCCCTGTTCTGATTTATAGTGCCGCCATGTCTTCTGAAAAAAACAAATCATCTGCCGCCTCAACTTCGAAACTGGCTTCCACAGCTTCAATTGCCCCTGCTCAAGCCAGCCGTGCCATTCAGGTTCGGGGCGCGCGTGAACATAATTTGACAGACATCAATGTTGATATTCCGCGCGATTCTTTTGTGGTGCTGACCGGGCTGTCCGGGTCAGGTAAATCATCTTTGGCGTTTGATACGATCTATGCCGAAGGCCAGCGTCGGTATGTCGAATCGCTCTCTGCCTATGCCCGTCAATTCCTTGAGATGATGCAAAAGCCTGATGTTGATTTGATTGAAGGCCTATCCCCTGCCATTTCGATTGAGCAGAAGACAACATCGCGCAACCCACGCTCCACCGTTGGCACGGTGACAGAGATTTATGACTATATGCGTCTGTTATGGGCGCGTGTCGGCATCCCTTATTCACCGGCCACAGGATTGCCAATCCGCAGCCAGACCGTCAGCCAGATGGTCGATAGCATGATGGCCTTGCCCGATGGCACGCGGCTTTATCTGTTGGCGCCGATCATCCGTGGCCGTAAAGGCGAATACCGCAAAGAATTGATGAACCTGCAAGCCCGCGGTTTTCAGCGCGTCAAAATTGATGGCACGCTCTATGATATGGACGATTTGCCGACACTGGATAAAAAGCGCAAGCATGATATCGCGGTTGTTGTTGATCGCGTGGTGATCCGCCACGAAGACGAAGAATTGATCACACGGCTTGCGGATTCGACAGAAACAGCCTTGAAATTAACCGATGGTCTGGCGATTGCCGAAGAAGCTGATGGCGGCAAAGAACATGTCTATTCCGCGCGATTTGCTTGCCCTGAATCAGGTTTCACCATTGATGAAATTGAACCAAGATTGTTTTCCTTTAACAATCCCTTTGGGGCGTGCCCTGATTGTGATGGTTTGGGGAAATCTAGCCATTTTGACCGGCAATTGGTGGTGCCAAACACCACAAAAACCCTCAAAGATGGGGCGATTGCGCCTTGGGCATCAAGCACAGCAAAATATTACATTCAAACGCTATCATCCTTAGGGCGGCATTATGGTTTTGACCTGACCACGGCTTTTGAAGATTTAAAGCCTGAATTTCAAGACGTGATCTTATTTGGCTCTAAAGGTGAGCCGATTGTCATGGAATATGATGATGGTTTGCGGTCTTATCGCACCAAAAAGCCGTTTGAAGGCGTCATCCCTAATCTTGAACGGCGAATGCGAGAGACTGATTCGTCATGGATCAGAGAAGAATTGGCCAAATTCCAAGCCGATCATGCTTGTTCCTCATGTGGTGGCAAACGCCTGAAACGAGAAGCCTTGGCGGTGAAAGTCGCAGGTAAAGATATTGCTGATATTTCAACGCTTTCGATTGGCGATGCCGAAAATTGGTTTGGCACTGTTTCGGCGGATCTGAGCGAACAGGAAAATGCAATCGCTGGCCGTATTTTGAAAGAAATTAACGAACGTTTGATGTTCTTGGCCAATGTCGGGCTGAATTACCTGTCTTTAGGGCGGTCATCGGGCACGCTTTCAGGCGGGGAAAGCCAGCGCATCCGATTGGCGTCTCAAATCGGCTCTGGCCTGACAGGGGTGCTTTATGTATTGGATGAACCGTCTATTGGTCTTCATCAGCGTGATAATGACCGGTTGTTGCGCACCCTGAAACGCCTGCGTGATTTAGGCAATACCGTTCTGGTGGTGGAACATGATGAAGAAGCCATCCTTGAAGCGGATCACGTGATCGATATGGGCCCTGGTGCTGGGGTGCATGGCGGGCAAGTCGTGGCGGAAGGCGTCCCCCAAGAGGTGATCGAAAACCCGAAATCCATGACAGGCTTATATTTGTCGGGGCATCGTGAAATCGCCATCCCAAGCCAGCGGCGAAAGATGAAGAAAGATCGTAAGATCAGCCTGAAAGGCGCGACAGGCAATAATTTGCAGAATGTTGATGCTGATTTTCCTTTGGGGCTTTTGACGTGTGTGACAGGGGTTTCAGGCAGTGGCAAATCAACGCTGGTGCTGGAAACCCTATGGAAAACTATGGCCAGACGCCTGATGAACGCGCGTGAAGTGCCTGCCGCCCTTGAACGGATCGAAGGCCTGCATTTTGTTGATAAAGTCGTTGATATTGATCAATCGCCGATTGGCCGAACGCCACGATCAAATCCAGCCACGTACACAGGGGCGTTTACCCCGATCCGTGAATGGTTTGCTGGCTTGCCCGAAGCCAAAGCCCGAGGGTATGCCCCAGGGCGGTTTAGTTTCAATGTTAAAGGCGGGCGTTGTGAAGCCTGTCAGGGTGATGGGCTGATCAAAATTGAGATGCATTTCTTGCCCGATGTTTATGTTACTTGCGACACGTGTAAGGGCAAGCGTTATAATCGCGAAACGCTGGAAATTATGTGGCGTGACAAGTCGATAGCAGATGTTCTTGATATGACGGTTGAAGATGGTCTGGACTATTTTAAGGCTGTTCCTTCGGTTCGTGATAAACTGGAAACCATGCATCGCGTTGGTTTGGGCTATGTCAAAATTGGCCAGCAAGCCACGACGCTTTCTGGCGGTGAAGCCCAGCGTATCAAATTATCAAAAGAATTGTCACGCCGTGCCACAGGCCGCACGGTTTATATTCTGGATGAACCGACCACGGGTCTGCATTTTGAAGATATTCGCAAATTGCTCGAAGTCTTGCAGGAACTGGTCGATAGCGGCAATACCGTGATTGTGATTGAACATAATCTGGATGTGATTAAAACCGCCGATTGGATCATTGATATTGGCCCTGAAGGCGGCGACGGTGGCGGCAAGGTCATTGCCACGGGCACTCCAGAAGATATTTGCGCGGCCAAAGGGTCAATCACTGGCGAATATCTTAAAATATTAATGGATCGCCAGCGTCAACGTCTGGCCAGCATCAAAGCATCGGCAGAGTGAATCTATGACAGAAGAATTAAAACCTATTCATGTGATCGGCGGCGGTATGGCTGGCTGTGAAGCGGCTTGGCAAGCCGCCGAACAAGGCGTGCCTGTCATTATCCATGAAATGCGCCCTCACCGTAAAACAGATGCCCATCAAACCGAAGGATTGGCTGAATTGGTCTGTTCCAATTCTTTCCGTTCTGATGATGCCACTGGCAATGCGGTGGGTGTTCTGCATGAAGAAATGCGGCGTTTGCATTCGATTATCCTGACAACAGGGGATGAGACATCGGTGCCAGCAGGCGGGGCTTTGGCGGTTGACCGTGATCAGTTTTCAGCCGCGGTAGAAGCCAAGATCAATGCCCATCCATTGATCACGCTGCAGCGTGAAGAAATCAAAGGCTTGCCACCAGAAGATTGGGATAATGTGATTATCGCGACAGGTCCCCTCACCTCACCTGATTTGAGCGAAGCGATTAAATCTGTCACCGAAGAAGATGATCTGGCGTTTTTTGATGCTATTGCCCCGATTGTCCATAAAGACAGCATCAATATGGATAAAGCATGGTTTCAATCCCGCTATGATAAAGGCGATGGTAAAGATTATATCAATTGTCCGCTTGATGAAGACCAATATAACGCTTTGATCGCAGCGATGCTGGCGGCAGAAAAAATGGAATTCAAAGAATGGGAAGCCAACACCCCCTATTTTGAAGGCTGTATGCCGATCGAAGTTATGGCCGAACGTGGCCATGATACGCCGCGCTTTGGCCCGATGAAACCTGTTGGCCTGACCAATCCCCATAAAGATGAACGTCCCCATGCGGTGGTGCAATTGCGCCAAGACAATGCTTTGGGCACGCTTTACAATATTGTCGGGTTTCAAACCAAAATGCGTTATGGCCCTCAGGTTGAAGTGTTCCGCATGATCCCTGGCCTTGAGGATGCGTCTTTTGCCCGTCTCGGCGGGATGCACCGCAACACATTTATTCGTTCACCAAAATTGCTGGACCATGAATTGCGCTTGAAAGCCATGCCACGCATCAGATTCGCAGGGCAAATGACTGGCGTTGAAGGCTATGTTGAATCTGCCGCCATGGGCTTGATGGCTGGCCGCATGGCCGCTGCCCAACAAAAGGGTGAAACCTTTACCAGCCCGCCATTGGAAACAGCCCATGGGGCATTGCTGGCGCATATCACAGGCGGGGCGAATATCGATACGTTCCAGCCAATGAACGTTAATTTTGGGCTGTTCCCTGAATTACCTGTGGCTGAACCTGACCCCAAGACTGGCCGTAAACCGCGCCGTCCAAAAGGCCGTGACCGCAAAGCAATTTATGCGGAGCGCGCCTTAAACGCTATTGATGCGTATATCAAAGCCTATGGTTAAAGCCTGATTGCGGCAAAAATCATGGATAAAGCCAGCATGGGTTTGGCCTCTGGATAATGCAGTCGCATCGGGTTTTGGGTCAGCCAATCTACCAGCCGCAACACTTTTGGCAGGGATTGAACGTCATATTCAATATCGCTGGGCTTTCCCGCAAGGCTGGCTTTCAAATTGATCAGCACTTGCCCTGCCGACAGCGCATCACCACCCAAAATAGCCGAAAGAATTTTGCCATAAATAAGATGACATTGGTTTTCGGCTTCAATTTTGGCTTCAGGGCTTGAATTGATGGTGACGTCAATCAGGTTCGTCAATCCTGCAGTTAATTGGGATTGATCAAGGGATTTATATTCCAGCAATCGCATCGCCAAGGGCACGCCTTCAGGTTTGTTCTCAGCAATGGCATCTCGCCACCATGTCAGTCGGGCGGCAGCGATCAAGTTTTCATTAGCGGCACGGGCGCGATTGACCTCAAGCCAAAGCAACATCAAATCAGCATAAACGGGTCTTATCTGGGGGGTGGCAAAACCTGCGGTTAAGCCAAGGGCAGGCAATTCCTGACGGAGAGACGAGACCGCATCCATTTGAGGCTGATCAGTCATCAGCCATGGCGATTGCTGCAAAAGCAACTTTTCGCCCCTCGCTCAACAACAGATTCCATGTTCGGCACGCCGCAGGCGTTGTCAAAATCTCAACAGCAATGGCTTGTTTGGAAAGTTCAGCCCGTAATTTTAAGAACGGATGCTGCATTTTTGCCCCCACGCCTAAAACAATCAGATTGGGCAGGGTATCGGCTTGATAAAGCGGCGCAAGACTGGCGGCATCAATTTTTTCCGCATCATCAATGGCCCAGGGGGTAATGGTAAACCCTGTGCCTTCCGCACCTGTGATCAACACCCCACCTTTGGTGAAACTGCCGCCGATGGTAAACCCACCATCAGTATATTCACTGATAATCGGGGGCTGAACCTGCCCATCTTGTGGCGTGTCATTGGCCATTAGCGTTCGTATTCCGGCACTGGGGTTTCATCTTCATCATCTTTCGGATGCAGATCAAACCAAGCCAATGTCCCGACAGCCACAAAAATAGACGAATAAGTGCCGATGATGACGCCCCAGATCATTGCCAGCGCAAAATCAGCCAAAACCGCCCCACCAAAGAGGTAAATAGACCCCAAAGCAAGCAAGGTTGTGATCGAAGTCATGAAGGTACGGCGAAGGGTTTCATTCAAGGATTTGTTTAAAATAAACGGAATTTCTTCTGATTTATAGCGGTGCAGGTTATCGCGGACACG
>WTHX01000055.1:7177-10926 GCA_011522975.1 Alphaproteobacteria bacterium
TTAAAATAAACGGAATTTCTTCTGATTTATAGCGGTGCAGGTTATCGCGGACACGATCAAACACCACCACGGTATCGTTGATCGAATACCCCGCGATTGTCAAAAGCGCGGCAACCGTAGCCAGATTAAATTCAAACCCTGTCACTGAAAACAGCCCCACGGTTGAGATCACATCATGGGATAGCGCAACAATCGCGCTAATGGCAAATGGCCATTCAAACCTGAACCAGATATAGATCATGATCGCGCCAAGCGCCGCGATAATCGCCCAAGTCGCCTGTTCACGCAATTCACCCCCCACAACAGCACCAACATATTCGGTACGGCGGATGGTGTAATCATCACCGATGGTTTCTTTGACCAAGACAACAGCCGCTTTATCAGCATCTGATAAGGCTTCGCTTTCACCCAGATTTTGCGACTGAACACGGATCAAGACATCAGTTTCTGTGCCAAATTCCTGCAAAGAAATATCGCCCAGCCCCAATGCGCCAAGATCATCACGCAATTGCGGGATATCGGCAGGGCCTGAATTGGACCGGACTTCGATTAAAAATCCACCACGGAAATCAATCCCTGTGTTTAGCCCGATGGTAAACCATGACCCAATTGACCCCAAAACAAGCATCAGTGATGCCACCAATGCGAATTTACGGAATTTCAAGAACGGAATATTTGTTTGATAAGGTATAATTTTAAGCATTCCAGCCCCCTATATGTCCAACGTCTTTGGACGGGTACGGTTGAGCCAAAGCACAACAAACATTCGGGTGATCATCACAGCGGTGAACATTGAGGTCAGCACCCCAATGGCCAATGTCACGCTAAAGCCTTTGATCGGGCCTGATCCTAGGAAATATAAGAACATTGCCGCCGCCAGCGTGGTTAAATTGGCGTCAACAATTGTCGCGGTGGCTTGTTTAAAGCCTGCATTCACCGACGATACAATCTTCCGCCCGCGCTGAAGTTCTTCGCGGATACGTTCAAAAATAAGCACATTGGCATCAACCGCCATCCCGATGGTCAGCACAATCCCTGCGATCCCCGGTAAAGTCAGCGTTGCGCCCAATGTCGATAAGGCGGCGATGATCAACACAATATTGATCGACAAAGCCATAACAGCGATGACGCCAAACTTTCCATAACTAGCGACCATAAAGATCACGACAGCAATCAAGCCAATAATTGATGCAATCTTACCGGCTTCAATAGAATCACTCCCCAAACCAGGGCCAACAGACCGTTCTTCCAATACCGAAAGCGGTGCTGGCAAAGCCCCTGCCCTTAATAACAACGCCAATTCACTGCTTTCCTCGACGCTGAAATTGCCTGAAATTTGACCTTCAGAGAAAATTTGAGCGCGGATCACCGGCGCGGATACAACTTTGCCATCCAGCACAATGGCGAAAGGACGGCCGATATTTTGCCCTGTAATCTTACCGAACCGAGCGCCGCCGGTGGAGTTCAATTGGAAACTGACAACAGGTTCATTGTTTTGGCCAAAGGCCGGCCGGGCGTCATCCAGCATATCACCTGAAATCAAAACCCTTTTGCGCACCAAATAGAGTTGGTCAGACCCATCGGCCGATTCCAATATTTCAGATCCTGGCGGAATCCGGCCTGATGCTTTGGCTTCAAGGGCTGTGGTGGTGATATCCACCATCTGGAAGCCCAGCCGTGCAGTTTTACCCAAAAGACGTTTAACATCTTCAGGGTTATCAACCCCCGGCAATTGGATCAGGATACGGTCTTGGCCTTGGCGTTGGATAATCGGCTCTTTCGTGCCTGTTTCATCAATCCGTGACCGGACAATCTCAATCGCTTGTTCGATGGTCATACGGCCAATTTCTTGCAGGCCTGTTTCTGAATACGCCGCTGAAAAACCAAGGTCTGTTGCTGTGATGGTCAGGTCCTGTCCCAAAATCTGCCCCAGAATCTCACGGGCTTTGGGGCGATCATCCTGTTGGCGAAGATCAAAGGAAAGGCTATTGGCGTCAGAGGTAAGATTCCTCAAACCAATGCGTTCCCCCCGCATCTCACTTCGGATGGCTTCGACGCTATTGCTCAGCCGTTCTTCGATCACGTCTTCTAATTCAACCTTCAAGAGCAGATAAGACCCGCCTTGCAAATCAAGGCCAAGGTTGATTCGGGACAAACCAAATGGCCCGGGACCATCATCAGCATTGCCGATGATATTAGGCGAGGCCAAAACAGCGCTGGCCAGCACAATCATGCTGATCAGCGCGATTTTCCATTTTTCAAAAACGATCATTGTGATGCCCTATGGCTAGGCTGAACAAAAAGAAGTTGGATTATTTCTTAGCGTCTTTTTTAGCGTCAGCTTTGGCTTTCGCCTCTGCTTTTGATGGCGGCAGTAAAGGTTTACCATCTTTATCACGAACTTCTGAGACCATGGCACGAATAACGTTTACGGTGACGCCTGATGCGATTTCCACTTCAACGGTATCATTGCCTTCAACGGCTTTCATCACTTTACCTGTGATACCGCCTGAAGTGACGACCTGATCACCTTTTTTCATGTTATCGACCAATTGGCGATGTTCTTTGGCCCGCTTCTGTTGCGGACGGATCAACAGAAAGTAAAAAACAACGAAAATCAGGACAAAAGGAAGCAATTGGCCAAGAGCGCTAGGGCCGCCGGCAGCAGCCTGAGCATAAGCAGGTGAAATGAGCATGAGTGTCTCCATAAATGGAATATTGAATACACTGCAAGATACCCTTTAGCCCTTCAATTTTGCAATGATAATCACTACAATTTGGCAAGTTTTTCGTCATTTATAAAAGAGATATGCTAAGTCTTAGCGTATTGATGTAAAAATTGAGGCTCATATGTCCGAAGAATCCTTCTCTCGTCTTGAAAATTTGCTGGAACGTGTGGCGATTGCGCTGGAAGAAACAGCCAAAGCCCAGCCCAAGCTATTAACCCCCACGGCCCCATCTGACCAAGCGGATGCTTTTATCTGGCAAGCGAGCAATCTTGATTTTCTGCCGGTCACCAAAGTAAACCGTATCCCGCTGGCGCTGTTGAAAGGCGTTGATCTGCAACAAGATGCTTTGATTGCTAATACCAAACGTTTTGCATCCGGCTTGATGGCCAATAATGCCTTGCTGTGGGGGGCAAGAGGCACGGGCAAATCATCCTTGGTGAAAGCGGTTCATGCTGAAATCGCGGCTGATGCGCCGTTGGTTTTGGTGGAAATCCATCGTGAAGATTTATCGACATTGCCACAATTGCTTCATGCTTTGGGGCAAGACCAGCGGCGGTTTATCATTTTCTGTGATGATCTGGCGTTTGAAAGCGGGGAGTCATCCTATAAATCATTGAAAGCGATCCTTGAAGGCGGTATCGAAGGCCGTCCTGAAAATGTGATTTTCTATGCAACATCCAATCGCCGGCATTTAATGGCAAGAGAGATGATCGATAATGAACGGTCAACCGCCATCAACCCATCAGAAGCGGTGGAAGAAAAAGTCTCATTATCTGATCGTTTTGGCCTATGGTTAGGGTTCCATTCCATTGACCAAGACACGTATCTGGCGATGATCAATGCCTATGCTGATGCCCTAGGCATGGCAACTGGCAAAGACCGTGACAACCTTCTGAAAGAAAGCCTGACATGGTCTGTCACAAGAGGCAGCCGTTCCGGGCGTGTGGCATGGCAATTCATTACTGACGCGGCGGGGCAATCCGGCATATCACTTTCTGAAAAAGGGATTTAAATCAATAT
>WTHX01000052.1 GCA_011522975.1 Alphaproteobacteria bacterium
ATGATATTCCCGTCGTGGAAGACGCTGCGCAAGCTCTTTTGGATGAAGCGGCTTGCGCACGTTTGACCCAATTTGCCGCTGATCTGCCTGATGTTGATATGACGCCAGAAGATTTTAAAACCTTCCTTGGCGATTGGCTGAATACCCAAGGGCTGAAGATGCGGGATATTGGCCCGTGTTTACGGGCGGCGGTGACCGGCATGAAGCAAACCCCTGATATTATTTTAATTTGTGCAAGTTTAGGCGCTGAAAATATCAAAAGGCGAATTGCTGGCAATTGCAAAAAACAACAATAAGGGCTATAAAGGTGTATCCCCCGGTCAAGGCGTATGCCCACCAAACCCTTTAATTAAAGGAACAAGATTATGGCCGATCGGCAAAATACAAACTCGTTTACGCTCACCAACAATCAAACTGGTGAAAGCGTTGATTTGCCTATTCTAGAAGGTAGTGTTGGTCCTGGCGTGATTGATGTACGCGCGTTATATGCCAATACTGGTCATTTTACTTTTGACCCCGGCTTTGGTGTCACAGGGTCATGTAAATCCGCCCTCACCTTTATTGATGGCGATGAAGGCAAATTGATGCATGGCGGCTATTCCATTGACGAATTGGCCGAAAAAAGTGATTTCCTTGAAGTCGCCTATTTGCTGTTGAATGGCGAATTGCCAAACAAAGCCGAAAAAGAAGAATTTGATTACGCCATCACCCATCACACGATGGTGCATGAACAATTGGTCAATTTCTTCCGTGGATTCCGCCGTGATGCCCACCCGATGGCGATCCTTTGTGGTGTTACAGGGGCTTTGTCGGCCTTTTATCATGACTCAACCGATATAAATGATCCTGTTCAGCAAATGGTGGCATCGCGCCGTTTGATTGCCAAAATGCCAACCCTTGCGGCTATGGCGTTTAAATATTCCATGGGTCAGCCGTTTAATTACCCACGCAATGACCTGAATTACGCTGAAAACTTCCTGCATATGTGTTTTTCAGTCCCGACTGAAACCTATGAAGTTGATCCTGTTTTGGCCGATGCGATGGATAAAATCCTTATTCTGCACGCCGACCATGAACAGAACGCCTCAACCTCTACCGTGCGTTTGGCGGGGTCATCTGGCGCCAACCCATTCGCATGTATCGCCGCGGGTATTGCCGCGCTTTGGGGGCCTGCCCATGGTGGTGCCAATGAAGCGGTTTTGACCATGCTGGATGAAATTGGCGACCGCAGCCGGATTCCTGAATATATCAACAAAGCCCGTGATAAGAACGATCCATTCCGTCTGTTTGGTTTTGGCCATCGGGTTTACAAGAACTTTGACCCACGCGCCAAGGTGATGCGGGATTCTTGCCATGAAGTGCTGAACAAACTTGGCATTAAAGATGAACCGCTTCTTGATCTGGCCATGGAACTTGAAGAAATCGCGCTGAAAGACCCTTATTTCATCGAAAAGAAACTTTACCCGAATGTTGATTTCTATTCAGGCATCATCCTGAAGGCTATGGGCTTCCCAACATCAATGTTCACCGTGTTATTCGCCGTCGCCCGAACCGTGGGGTGGATTTCACAATGGAAAGAGATGATCGAAGACCCGCTTCAGCGGATTGGTCGCCCTCGCCAGTTATACACAGGCCCAACCGAACGATCTTATGTTGAAATGGACAAGCGCTAAGCCACAGGCTTAAGCCTTGATCGCCGACATAATCGCATTGGCGGTATTTTCGGCAAACCCATCATCCCCCGCTGTCAGCGCTTTTGTCAGCGGGGTTTTTATTGAGTCTGATTTTTCTTCAGCAGCGTTTTTTGCGGCGGCAAAATAAGCCAAAGCATCAGCCGCCATGGTCTTGGCGGTAAATTCTTTATTCAAGGATAAAGGGTAAATCTCTTGGCCTGAAATGGCATTGGGCAAAACAACTTTTGACCAGTCCAAGATCATTTTGCCGATCAATAAACTCAAGCCATCAACCTGATAATAGACATGGCCATCAAGACCTGAAAGCGCAGCCTCAAGCGTCACCGTACCCGAACAGATCAAGCCATAATCCCCTGCCGCCATCACTGTATTGGCGTCTGATTGATCGGTAACTTCAACTTGATCTTCAGGGGTGACCATCCCCGTGATCAACGGTCTGACCGATGACGCCGCGGGCAAAAACACTTTCAGATTAGGTTTGGTTCGGCGAATAATACTGAGAGATTGAAGCATATCAGGCAACAATGCTTCAATCTCACGTTTGCGACTGCCCGGCAAAAGCACCAGAACAAGATCATCGGCTTTTAATCCTAAGACTTTACGCGCCTCAAATTTGCTGGGCCTCGATTGTTCCACCGCCGGATGCCCAACAGCCACCGCATCAACTCCGTAGCGGGTGAAATAGGGCAATTCAAAAGGAAACAAACACAGCAATTTATCGACAGACGCCGCGACAGACTTAGCCCGCCATGCCCCCCATGCCCATACTGTCGGCGCCACCAGATGCACGATCGGTGCTGACCAGCCCGTTGCCGCCATTTTTGCTTTTAGGGCTTTGCCCAAACGCAATGAGAAGCCTTTATTGTCGATGGTCACAATCACATCAGGGCGGGTTTTAAAAATATGATCTATTATTTCCGCCGCCCGCTTTTTCAACGAGCCGTAAGATTTAATGGCATGGGAAAACCCCATCACTGTTAGATCAGCCATGGGAAAGATCGGCTTTAACCCATGGGCTTGCATGGCATCACCGCCCACACCTGTGACCTCTAAGTCATCACGCCTAGCATTCAACGCCGCCAGCACTTGGCCTCCAAGGCTGTCACCTGATGCTTCACCTGCGATCATGACAATCTTTATGGTCATTCTGGCTTTAACCCAAATAATCCAACGCTGAGGTCTTTTGCTGTTTTGATCGTGCTTTCAGGGTCAATAATCATCACCCCGCCTGCTTCAACCGCAATCATATTAATACCCGCCTTATGCGCTCTTTTAATGGTCTCAACACCAATGCCAGGCGGGTCAAGGGCACGGTCTTGCCCTGTTTTCAGCATTTTCACCATTACGGCAGGGGCTAAATCAGGGTCACGCAAACTAGCCGCCCGATCAAGCATGGCATCTGTGCCTTCTGCTGCTTCAACCGCGATGATCCGTCGGCTTTCAACAATGCAAGACTGGCCCAGATCAAACCTGCCTGCGGCTTTTAAATACTCCGCACCAATAGTGATGGCGTCAATCTGGTCTTGATCAGGTGCTGTCCCTGCAATAACGCCAACCGCGGCGAAATCTTGTTTTAAAATATCGGCTATATCGATCACCGTGATGCCATCCTTGGCCAAGTCTTCTTTGACGATGGATAGCGCGGTATCATCCCCTGCGCCCAGCGCCCGCGTCAGAATTTTAGCCCCCCGCATATCAGGCATCACCGCCGCCAATTTAGGACGTTTGAACCGCCCGGCCATGATCAGTTTTTCAACCCCGCTTGATTTCAAACTAGCGATGATGGCTGAAACAGCACCCAAACGGTGGTCATGCACGTCAAAGCCTGAAAAATCAGCATCAGTGATTGTTTTTAAACTGATGATCACAACCTCATGGCCAGAGGCACGCAACTCTTGCGCCACGGTTAATGGCACAGGGCCAGCGGCGGCAATTATCCCGTAAGGTGCTGCCGCCCTTGCCATTAGCCTTGCCGTTCAGGGTGACAGAGCGGGCTGTCTCCCCCTTCTTTGATGAAAGCCAAAACAGATGCCACCAAATCAACATCCCCATAATCTTGTTCGACTTCAATTAGGCGTTCGCTGAATGTGCCTTCATCAGCAAAAAGCATACGGTAAGCACGACGAATTGCAGAAATCTGATCTTTATCAAACCCACGGCGTTTCAAACCAACAAGGTTAAGCCCCACCAGTGACGCTTTCGGCCCAAAGACATTGCCATAGGGGATAACATCAGCCGTCACCCCTGTCATGCCGCCAACCATGGCATATTGCCCGATACGGACAAATTGCTTAATAGCGCTATTGCCGCCAACATAGGCGAAATCACCAATTTCGACATGGCCACCCAGCATCGCATCATTGGTGATGATGGTGCTGTTGCCGATAATACAGTCATGGGCGACATGGCACCCCACAAAGAACATATTGTCATCACCAACAATGGTGGTCATAGTGCCGACTTCAGTGCCGGGATGCATCGTGACATTCTCACGGATGATATTGCGATCACCGATCACCAATGTGCTGGCTTCGCCGTGATATTTCACATGTTGAGGGGCTTTACCAATGACAGCAAAGGGAAAGATTTCATTATCCTGCCCAAGGGTTGTATGCCCATCAATCACGACATGGCTGTGTAAAATACAGCGATCACCAATAATTACATTCGGCCCGATAACCGAATAAGGTCCGATAGTGACATCTGCACCAATCTTGGCGCCTTCTGCAATAATGGCCGATGGATGAATTGTCGTTGTCATTATCGTCCTGGCTCCACGATCATGGCGGAAAATGTTGCAGATGCCACTGTTTTGCCATCAATTGAAGCCACGCCATCAAATTTGAACAACATCCCTTTGCTGGTGGAAATTTTCACATCCAGATGCATGGTATCGCCGGGGCGTGCTGGGGCACGGAATTTCACTTTATCCATGGTGGTGAAATAGACGTGCTTGCCATCGGTATCATCACGATTGCTATAGGCGATCAAAACACCTGCGGTTTGCGCCATCGCTTCAATCGTCAAAACCCCCGGCATAATAGGATGCCCGGGGAAATGCCCTGCCAAATGCGGTTCTGTGCTGGTGATGGCTTTGACCCCTGTGGCAGACTCATGGGGGGTAATATTCTGGACGCGATCAATCAGCAGAAACGGCGGACGATGCGGGATTAATTCCAAAATTTCGGGATGATGCAAGACGATATCATCAGCCATAGTTTTCTCCTTTTTGCACTTTAACTTTTGTTTTTTCTGTTTTGTGCCAAGCGGCGCAAAGCCGCAATCTGACGGCGGAATTCTTGGGCGGGAACAGCAGGGAAGCCCCCCAGAACCTGTCCATCACCAATTGATTTCGTCACCCCTGCGCGGGCAGCAAATACATTGCCTGACCCAATGGTGAGGTGGTCGGCAACACCGCTTTGAGCGCCAAAGATATTATTATCACCAATCACGCTGGAGCCGGCAAATCCAACTTGCCCGCAAATCACATTACCATTGCCCATTTTAACGTTATGAGCGATATGAACGAGGTTATCGATCATGACATGATTACCAATTACAGTATCATCCAGAAAGCCACGATCAATACAAGTGCCGCTGCCAATATTACAGCGGTTACCAATTATCACCCGCCCCATATGCGGAACCAGAATATTGCCGCCATCACGGCCAACACCAAAACCTGAATTGCCGATAACAACATTAGGGCCAATGACAGTATCTTCACCAATGATGGCGTAATTGACCACAGCATTGCTGTCGATGACACTGCCCTTGCCAATGACGCATCCTTTGCCAATCGAGGCCCCTGATTTAATCCAGACCCCTGCCCCGAGTTTTACGCCTTCTGCGATAAATGCCCCCGCATCAACCCGAACATCTTCGGCATAAATAGCGGTCTCATGGACATCCGCCAGATCAGAAATGCCCTGCCCATGGTCATCTGCTGGAAACATCTGGCGCAAAACAAGCCCAAAAGCACGTTTCGGGTCAGGCGTCAGCACCACCGCAGGATTGCTGGGCAAAGCATGGGCAAGGTCTGGCGAGACCAAACAGATTACGCCTTTAATATCTGGAACAGATTGGGCGGCAGCCTCCGTGGTGATAAAACAAATCGCCCCTTCATCAGCCGCATCAGCGGAGGCGATATACCGAGCCATCAGGCTTGAGCACCCCCGTTTTTTTTCACCCCGCGCGATATCAATAATATCAGTGATGCTGATCGGTGTTGCTTCTGGATAAAATCGAGGGTCTGCCATCAATTGTCATCCCGCTGTAACGTCACGGTCAGGTTTTTTGTGCGTTCATTCAGGCGGCGCAAAGCCTCATCCGTGATATCAGTCGAAAGGTCATAGATCACAACATTGCTCCGCTGAATCACCATGGTCAATTGCCGGTCTTTGGCAATTTCCTCAACGATCTTGATCAATTCCTGTTCTAGCGTTGTATTGACCTGTTGCATGGAGAGGTCAAACCGGCTTTGCTGCTGTTGTATAGAACGTTGCAACGCCACCACATCTTCTTCAAATTGAGCATAGCGGGCAGCAAATTCATCTTCAGCGATCTCTCCTTGGGCTGCGTTCAACTCACGTTCTTCTTGACGAAGACGCAATTCTTCTTCGGTGATGGAAGCCTGAAACTCTTGGTTGCGTTGATCCAAGACTTCTCGCACTTTGGCGATCGCGTCTGACTTCTGCAACACCTCATTCATATCAATGACGCCCAGATTACTGCTGGGCTGCTGATTGGTTTGAGCCGAGGCATAAGAAATCATCACAGGGGCGAATAGGCTGAACGCAACCAGAAAACCTGCCAGCCGCAAATATTCTGCCCCAAGTTTTAACATTTAGAACCGACCACCAAATGAGAATTGGAATGTTTTGGTATTGTCATAGGACTTTTCTTCGACTGGGAAAGCCCACATGAATGACATTGGCCCAATGGCGGTATCCCAAAGAATACCGTAACCAAGTGATGAGCGCATGCTGTCATCATCGGCACCTGTAACCCCATTTGGGTAATCCGTATCCCAAACAGAACCTGCATCTGCAAAGACAGTCCAGCGCATCCCAAGGTCACGATCAATTCCCAGATCAGATGTCAAATTCAAACTGGCAACATAATATTTATTACCGCCAACTGCAGAGTCATCGCCTGTATCACGAGGCCCAATACCGCCGGAATCAAAACCGCGCAATTGACGACCACCGACAATAAAGCGAGATGAACGGGCGACCTTTTCACCCAGACCATCAATCACACCAACACGGCCATCAACACCGATCACGGCACGTTTAAATAGGATTGGGTAAAGATACTGACCGCGGGCTTCTGATTTTAAATAGGTCACATCACCACCAAGACCCGCAATGGTCTCAGTGATATTCCATAAATACCCTTCGCGGGGGTCAATACGGCTATCACGTGTGTCTTTGGTGATCGAATATGAAACCTCAGAGATTAACTGATTGCCCTCATCCCCAGATGTAGACGTAGCATCTGATGAAGACGTATCGGTTTTCTTTTCCTGAAGGACATAACCAATGTTATGACGGTAATCCCCATCTGCTCTGAAGCCTGCCCCTAAATCAAAACCCGTGGCTTCGATGGTCACGCCTGAATATTTATTTTCAGTTTTAAACACGTCAGCACGCCCCAGCAGATTGCGTTCAAACAAATATGGCTCTGTCACCCCTAAACGGAAGGATGTACGTTTGTCTGAAAAGCTTGCGCTTGCACGGGCGCCTCGGCCTGTTCCAAGGAAGTTATTCTCCCGAATACCAATCGTGAATGACGCTTTGTCAAAAGTTGAATAACCAAAACCAATTTCGAAACTACCCGTTGTGGTTTCATCAACTTCAACTTCGACAACGGATTGTTCTGAACTAGACCCTGGCAACACATCAACAGAAACATTTGAGAAATAGCCAAGGTTGCGGATGTTGCGTTCTGATTGTGTCAGCCGCAATTGATTAAAACTATCCCCTTCCACCAGATTAAACTGGCGGCGGATCACCCGATCCATGGTGCGATCATTGCCCTTAATATTGATACGTTCAACATAATTACGCTGGGCTTCACCAATATTAAGCGTGATATTGATGGTCTTGTCTTCATTATTCAGTGCAATTTCTGGGGTGACATCAACAAAGGCATAACCAAACTCACCCAACTTATTGGTCATATTAGAAAGCGCCAATTCCATAAGGCGAACATCATATTCTTCACCCAAAACAAGCGGGCTATCGATCATCAAACTATCGATATCAACACCTTCAATTTCACTGTTCACTTGAATATCAGCAATGCTGTAGACATCGCCTTCTTCGATAACAAATGTCAGGACAAAACCACTTCGGTCAGCCATCAATTCACCCGTGGCACGACTGACGTTTATATTAGCGTAGCCATTCTGAAGGTAGAATTGGCGTAATTTTTGAACGTCAAGATTAAGCCGATTGGGATCATATTTATCATTCGGCGTGAACAGCACATACCATTTCGTTTCGCGCGACTGGATGACATTTTTCAGCGCACGATCGCTAAATTGTTCATTGCCTATAAATTTAACGGTTTTGATCTTAACCAGCGGCCCTTCATCAATTTCAAAAACCAGATCAACACGCTTATCAGGCAATTCGATAATCTTAGGTTCAATCGTGGCGGCAAAGCGACCTGACTGACGGTAAATTTCCATCAAGGTTTCTTTGGCATCAAGAGCAAGTTTCTTGGTAAAGACACGGCGTGGTTTAATGCCAAGGAATTCAAGCAATTTGTCATCTTCGATAACGTCATTACCTTCTAGCGAAATGCGGTTGATGATGGGGTTTTCATCAACAGTAACCACCAAACGATCACCATTAATTTCAATATCAATATCTTCAAAAAGATTAGTCTGGAATAAGTTGGTTAATGCTTTGCTAAGGTCAGAAGACGTCACTGTGTCACCAACTTTAATTGGTGTATAAGCCAAAACAGTTTCAGCGCTAATCCGCTGGGTTCCAACAACATCAATGGTGTTAATAACAGTCCCATCACTTTGGGCGCGGCTGTCGTGCGGAAGTCCTGCGGCCATAAAGACCAGCAATGCGCTCAAAACAAACATTAAATTTTTCATTTTACCAACCATTGATTGCCCCAAACTTATCGTTCTTAACTTTACTATAGCGCCCTTAACTACCATGGGAAAGGTTTAACATTCAGCCATAAATAGGCTGGATATATCGATGAATGTCACCGTCACAATTAATGTCAGCAATAATGCCATGCCCAGCCGCATGATCATATCCTGTGCTTTTAGGCTAAGTGGCTTGCCCATGACGGCTTCCAGCCCAAAAAACATCAAATGCCCGCCATCCAAAGACGGAACAGGCAAGAGATTCACCAGTCCTAGATTGATTGAAATAATCGCCACAAACATGGCCAGACTGATCAGCCCTTGGCTGGCGACACGGCCTGATATTTCTGCGATTTTAACAGGCCCGCCAATCTCACCTTTATTGGCATTGCCGCTGGCCAATCGGCCAATCCCCCGCAACATCGCAAGCGACATAGTGAAACTATCCCCACTGGCGGCAACAAGCGCATCAACAGGGCCCAATTGATTGATCTCCCCACCCATAGACATCACCCCAAGGCGGCCATAGGAAACCATCATACATTTGTCATCAACCACATCAGGCTTGATATCAAAGGTCATGATGCGGCCATCACGGTCAATCTCAAGCAAAACAGGCTGGCCCGGGCTTTCAAAAATATAGGTTTTTAACTCACCGAAATCGCTGACACTTGTTCCGTTCACGGCGGTGATGCGATCCCCGATTTTAAGGCCAGCCGTCTCAGCAGCACTGCCCTCTTGAACACCGCCAACTACGGTAGGGATGGTGACTTTGCCGTACCCGATATAAACCGCGGTGATGATAACAATGCCCAAAATAAAATTAAAAATCGGCCCCATAGAAACAATAAAGGCTTTGGCCTTCAGGCTCGCAGATTGGAAACTGCCTTTGATAGACATGGCGTCTTCGCTGGGCGCGCTAGCGGCGTTAGTATCACCCGCCATTTTGACATAGCCCCCCAAGGGAATGGCTGAAAACTTCCAGCGGGTGTTATGACGGTCGGTAAAGCCAAAAATTTCAGGCCCAAACCCAACAGAAAAAACCTCCACGGTAACGCCAGATCGCCTTGCCGCCCAATAATGGCCAAGCTCGTGAATAAACACCACAGGTGTCAACACAATCAAAAATGCCAAAAGACTGAATCCGAATGCCATAGGGGTCCCTTTATGATCGTTGCGCCAACCAAGCCTGACAGGCGTGGCGGGTTTCTTCATCTTTATGAATAATCGCCTCTAAAGAGTTATGGTCATCAATAGAGATCGTTTCAAGCATATCTTGGGTTAATCGTGCGATATCAAGAAAGCCAATCTGCCGGTCCAGAAAATAACCTACGGCCATTTCATTGGCGGCATTTAACACGGTGGTGGCCAACCCACCTTGACGCAATGCCTCACGCGCCAAAGCCAAACAAGGAAAACGCACATCGTCAGGCTTGTGGAAAGAAAGATCAGCCATCATAGCCAAATCCAGTGGATCAGCAGGCCAAGCCAGCCGTTCAGGCCATGCCATGGCATAAGAGATCGGCACCCGCATATCAGCAGGGCCCAATTGCGCCAACACAGAGCCATCGCGGTAATGCACCATGCCATGGATAACCGATTGCGGATGCACTAAGACATGAACACGGTCTTCGGGCAGATCAAATAAAACCGCCGCTTCAATCACTTCTAGCCCTTTGTTCATCATCGTGGCGGAATCAACGGAGATCTTCGCCCCCATGGACCAATTCGGATGTTTAACGGCTTGTTCAGGCGTGATCGTGGTCAAATCGATTTTATTGTCCCAGAACGGCCCACCTGATGCGGTCAGAGTTATATGGTCAATATCTTCGGCATGGTCTGTCGTCCATGCTTGAAAAATGGCGTTGTGTTCGGAATCGACGGGCAAGATTGTTGCCCCTGATTGCGCCGCGGCTTGTTTGATAATCTGGCCGGCGGTGACAAGCGATTCTTTATTGGCAATCGCCACGGTGCGGCCTTGTTGGACGGCTTTTAATGTTGGCATCAAGCCTGCTGTGCCTGTCACAGCAGAAATCACCAGATCAACAGGAATGCTGGCCAGATCGTTAAGCGCATCCGCCCCTGCACTTATGGCG
>WTHX01000060.1 GCA_011522975.1 Alphaproteobacteria bacterium
TTCAAATCCGTGGCCCGAATGTGATGAAAGAATATCTCTATAATCCTGAAGCCACAGCGGCGACATTCCATGACGATTGGCTGCGGACAGGTGATCTGGGACGAATGGATGAAGATGGCTATGTCTTCGTTACAGGGCGTCTGAAAGAATTGATCATCAAAGGCGGTGAAAATATTGCCCCCCGCGAAATTGATGAAGCGTTATATGAACATCCTGATGTGGTGGAAGCGGCCGCTTTCGCAAGGCCTTGTGCCAAATACGGGGAACGTGTTGAAGCGGCTGTCCGCTTAAGCGAAACATCCACTGCCAGCAGTGAAGATTTGCTGGCGCTTTGCATCGAAAAAGTCGGTGCCTTCAAAGCCCCTGATCAGGTGCATATCATGGATGAATTGCCAAAAGGGCCATCGGGTAAAATCCAGCGCTTATATCTCAATGAATTGCTTTATAAATCTTAAAGCAACCCAATCGCGATCAGCCTTAGCCCCATAATCAAAAAGGCGAGGAGCACCGCTTTGCGGAACAACTCTTGGCTGACGCGGCTGCGTAATTTTTCACCAATATGGAAGCCCACCAACACAACGCAAAGCGCAAGGGCTGATTTGATTAAGATCGGTCCTGTTAAAATACCGGCCACAACTTGCCCTGCGCCTAGGGGCAAGACACCGGCTAAAAACAGAAAGCCGGTGACGCCGATAAACTGTTCTTTTGAGATGTTCCGCGCCACCAAAAACATCGCCACCGTGGGCGACCAAATTGAACTCATGCCGCCCAAGACACCGGATAGAACACCAAAGCCAAGATGCCATCCTCGGCTAGGCCCGATATTGATCTTAATCCCCAACAGCAGGTTTAATGAAAACAGCACCATGGCAACGCCAATGGAAACCGTCAAAAGCGCGGTGGGATAATCGGCGATAAACATGGATGTCACAAAGATTGATAGGCTGATGGCTAGCGCAAAAACCCAATATTCTTTCATGATGCTTTTCTTGTTTGGCGCATGGGCAAATTGCAAAAAATTAGTCCCAAGGATCGACAGCCAAAGCAAAGGGATGGCTTCTGTTGGTGGCATGACCAGCGTCAGAAAAGCCATGGATGCCGCCGGCAAGCCAATACCAAGAAAGCCTTTGACAATGGCGGCAAAAAGAAAGATCACGACCAGCAACAAGGCTTGCCCAAGATCAAAGGATGCGATCAATTGGGTGATAATCTCCGTCATTCAGACCAAGCCCGGTCAAGCAATACGGCAAGGCTGGTGGCTTCACGCGCGGTTACATCTTTGATCTGGCAACGGCATGAAAACCCATCAGCGACAATTATTGTGTCTTCGGATGCTGCTCTAACAGCAGGGGCAAGCGTCAGTTCGGCCATTTGCCGTGAAACATCGGCTGTCTCCGCCTGATACCCAAAGACACCGGCCATCCCGCAACACGAACTGTCGATCATCTCGGCATTCGCGCCTGCGATATCATTGACGGAATCTACGGTGTTTTGCGCGACCCCCATGGCTTTCTGGTGACAATGCCCGTGCACCAAAACTTTGGTGTCAGGCAAGGTTAAGCCTTCGGGGGTGTTCTGGGTAATATATTCAGCAAAGGTTAAAATTTGCGCGCCATGGTCTTTGGTCCAATCAGGGATCAAATTCACCGCCTCATCACGGAACATCAAGGTGCAAGATGGCTCTAGCCCGACGATTGTTTTGCCTGCATCCAATGCTTTGCGGAAAGCGTCAGTTGTGCGCTTCATCTCGGCTTTTGCTTTGTCAATTTGCCCTGCTGAAAGATAGGTGCGGCCACAACAAAGCGCAGGGCCCGGGGCGGAGACCACACCAACGCTGCGCCCTGTTCGGGCTATAACACGTTCAGCCGCGCGCAAGGTTTCAGGGTCAAAATGACGGTTAAACGTATCGGCGAATAACAGCACATCAGCATCTTGGATATTATTGTTCTGACCTTGATAAGGTTTCTGGAATTTCGGCAATGACCGTCTGTGATCAAACCCGATCACCCGCCCAAATTTAAGAGCGGTATTGGCCAGCGGCGCGATCTTAGCGGCGAGGGGCGCCATCCTTGGCAATGTCGCGATCACCCAATCGCGCAGGCTTAAGCCCTTTGCCTTGACCCTTGCGGCTTGCACCTCTGTTTTCATCTTGGCCATATCCACCGACATGGGGCATTCGGATTGGCAGGCTTTACAGCCAACACAAAGCGCCATGGCATCGGCCATTTCATCAGAGGTAAACGCGTCTTTTCCAAACTGGCCAGTTAAGGCCAAGCGCAAGACATTGGCACGGCCGCGGGTTAAGTCTTTTTCTTGGCCAGTGACGCGGAAGGATGGGCACATGACGCCGCCAACAGATTTGCGGCACGCGCCATTGTTGTTGCACATTTCCGCCGCCCCGCTTAACCCGCCGGGCCAATCTTGCCAATCAAACACGGTGTCAATATTCTGCACCGCGTATTCTTGTGGCCAGCGTGTTAGGCTGCGGTCATCCATCTTGGGTGAGCGGGTGATCTTGCCGGGGTTAAGCACGGCATCAGGGTCAAAGCGATCTTTAATCGTTTCAAAAATACGCACCATTTTAGAGCCATACATTTTTTCATGAAACTCTGATCGGACAATGCCATCACCATGTTCGCCTGAATGTGACCCTTTGTAATGAGAGACAAGATCAAAGGCTTCTTCTGCAATGGCACGCATTTGTTTCAGCCCCATGTCTTGGCGCAGGTTCAACACAGGCCGGACATGCAACAGCCCCACAGAAGCATGGGCATACCACGTGCCATCGGTGCCATGTTTGCGGAAGACATCGGTCAGGCGGCCCGTGAAATCAGCCAAATGTTCCAGCGGGACAGCGCAATCTTCAACAAAGGAAACAGGTTTGCCCTCGCTCCGCATCGACATCATGATATTCAACCCTTGGGTTCGCACCCCCCAGATGCGGGCTTGGAATTGTGGGTCTTCGGCTTCGACCACCCCGCCTTCGGCTTTGCCCGCATCATTCCAATGAAAGCCCAAATCGGCCATCAATTCCCCCAAGGCGGTCAGGCGGCGGCGGTTTTCATCAGGGGTTTCAGCAAATTCAACCAGCAATAAGGCTTCAGGATTGCCGCGCACGAAACTGTCAACGATCGGGCGAAATTGCGGGATATCCCGCCCCAGCCTGATCATATTATGGTCCACCAATTCAACCGCGACCGGCCCAAGTTTAACAATATGCTGCGCCGCATCCATCGCCGCGTGGAACGTTGGGAAATGGCAAACGCCAAGGGTTTTGGTTTTGAGCAAAGGCGATAATTTTAGGTCAATTGACTTGGTGATCGCCAATGTGCCTTCTGATCCCACCAAAAGCTCAGCCATATTCGGTTGATCGCCAAGAAGGGCGTCAATATTATACCCCCCAACACGGCGCTGAACATTGGGGAAGCGGCTTGCGATCTCGTCTTGCTCACGGATCGCCAAACCCATCATATCAGCGTCAAGGGATTGGTTGTTATCGGCATGACCAAACTGGCGCAAAGTGCCATCGACTAGCATCGCCTCAAGCCCCATGACGTTATCTTGCATCTTGCCGTATCGAATAGAGCGTGAGCCGCATGAGTTATTCGCCGTCATCCCGCCAATTGTTGCCCGCGATGAGGTTGAAACATCAACAGGATACCACCAGCCATCAGATTTCAATTGGCGGTTGAGATTATCCAGCACGAGGCCCGGTTGAACCGTCGCCATGCCAGCCTCAGGATCATAACTGATGACTTTATTAAGATGCTGGGTGAAATCGACCACAAGCGCATTATTGACGGTCTGGCCAGATTGCGAAGTGCCGCCGCCACGGGGCAAAAGAGCAATGCCTTCAGTCTTGGCAAAATCAAGGGCAGCTTCGACATCTTCCCATGTTTTTGGGATTAAAACCGCCTGCGGCATGATCTGATAAATTGAGGCATCAGTGGCGTATCTGCCCCGATCAAAACGCTTATTAAGAACTTCACCTTTTATTTGATTTTTTAACCGCTGATAATCAACCATAGACCTTGACCTCTCCTTCTTTAACATTCACTGTTGATTGAAATTAGTGCAACCTTTTTTGGTAAGAAACATGCGATCAGGACGTCATTTTTTACAAATCCCCGGCCCAACCAACACACCAGACCGTATTTTAAGGGCGATGCATCATGCTGTTATTGATCACCGCGGCCCTGACTTCGGTGAATTAGGTTATGGCATCTTGCAAGACTTGAAATCTGTCTTCAAAACAAAACAGCGGGTGGTGATTTATCCCGCCTCTGGCACAGGGGCATGGGAAGCGGCACTGGTCAACACTTTGACCAAAGGTGATAAGGTCTTGATGTATGAAACAGGGCAGTTCGCAACCTTGTGGAAAAACATGGCGACCAAACTTGGATTTGATGCGGTATTTATGCAAGGCGACTGGCGTCAAGGCACGAATGCTGATGCCATTGGCGCGCAATTGGCGGCGGATAAAAACCACGAGATCAAAGCCGTTTGCGTGGTGCATAATGACACCTCCACAGGCATCACGTCTGATATCCCTGCTGTGCGGGCGGCAATGGATGCCGCCGGTCACCCAGCGCTATTGATGGTCGATACAATTTCCTCGCTCGGCTCGATTGATTTTAAAACCGATGAATGGGGTGTTGATGTTGTTGTCGCCGGCTCACAAAAGGGGCTGATGTTGCCGCCGGGCCTGTCTTTTAATGCGATTTCCGATAAAGCCATGGCGGTATGTGAGGCTGGTGGTGATAAGCGATCCTATTGGGACTGGCGTGATATGACGGGGCCGAATGATCAGGGGTTCTTCCCCTACACGCCTGCAACAACATTGCTTTATGGATTGCGCGAAGCCTTGGATATGATGGCCGAAGAAGGGCTGGAGAATATTTTTGCCCGCCACACCCGCCATGCCAATGCCACACGGATTGCCGTGGAAAACTGGGGGCTTGAGATTTTGGCGAGCAACCCCAATGAACGATCAAACAGCCTGACCGCCGTCTTAATGCCAGATGATAAAGGTGCGGATGCGTTGCGCGCTGAAATCCTTGATGGGTTTGATATGTCTTTGGGCACTGGGCTGAATAAGATCGCAGATCGCGTCTTCAGAATCGGCCATCTTGGTGATTTCAATGACCTGATGCTGATGGGCACATTATGCGGTGTTGAAATGGGGTTGATGCGTCAAGGCGTGAAGCACCAAACTGGCGGTGTTCAAGCCGCCATGTCCTATCTTGCTGAGCATCGTGCTTGAGTTAACCTATAGCCAAGTTGCGATTGTCCTTGTCGCCTATTTCTTTGCCGCCATGACAAAGGGCCTAACGGGGCTTGGGTTTTCAACCACCTGTTTGCCGATTATTGTGTTTGCGCTGGGGCTTAAAGAAGCCTTGCCCTTGGTGATCATTCCGTCGATTTGCTCCAACCTTATTGTCATGCGGCAAGTCGGCCGGTTCAATGAAGCGGTCTTGCGGTTCTGGCCGATGTTATTGGCAACACTCCCGGGATTGGCGGTGGGGCTTTGGGTGCTGACATGGATTGACGGTATGTTTGCTGGCGCGATCTTTGGGATTGTGCTGCTTTTATGGTGCGCCTTTTCATTTGCGAAACCTGAATTGCATTTAGCGCCTAAATTTGAACGCCCTTTATCGCCGTTTTCAGGATTTCTGACCGGGATGATCAATGGCGCGACCGGCTCTCAAGTGATGCCAGTGGTGCCGTTTATGATGTCGCTTAAATTGGGGCGTGATCTTTTTATCCAAGGGATCAATTGTTCTTTCACCATGTCCAGTTTGGTGATGGCCGTTGGCTTGGCGCAATTGGGCTTTTTTTCATGGGAAGATATTTTGATCTCCAGCGTTGGGATTGCGCTGGTCTTTTTAGGGCTCAGGGTTGGCACCACGATCCGCCATCTTCTATCAGAAAAAGTATTTCACAACGCGATTTTAGGGATGCTCACCGTGATGGGCATCTCACTGATCCTACCCATTCTTAACAGTTAGATCGGGCAAAACATTAATCTTTCCATCGGCGGTGATTAATGCTTTTCAGGTCTATATACCAAGGGCTATGCTGGGCTGACTTGAATGGAGGTCATGATGAAATATACGCCGGTCACGCCAGCCCCTAATGATGCCGAAGCCCGCAAAGCGATTAAACCTGTCATTTGTTATTCACCCGAAACCTTGCCGCCTGTTGATACCGATATGATGGCCAAGGCTCGCGCAAGTATGGAAAAAATTGACACGGTAATTGTCCCCCCAAGGGAAGCCGAATGTTTCCATGTCCCAAAAGGGCATTTCTTCCGTATTGTCTCAACTGAAGGCCCGCAGGTGGGGGATTTGAACCTGTGGAATTATGACAATCCTGAAGAACGGTTTTATTCCGGCAAGACCCGCGCCCTCCATGGCACGCATATTTCAACAGGTGATCGGATGTGGTCCACCATCCCTTATCTGCGCCCCATGGTGACGGTCACCCATGACACTCTTGATTGGTATGGCTGGGATGAATTTGGTGGTTCCGTCCATGATGTGATTGGCACGCGCTGTGACCCTTACACCAATTATCTCTTGCATGAAGATCATTACCATCATTGTTGCCACTCCAATTTGACCCGCGCTTTTGGCAAGCATTTCGGTGATTACGCCAAAGGTGAATTGCTGGTCCATGATGTGATGAATGTCTTTATGTGCACTGGCTTTACCCTCGATACCCATCAGTATTTCATGAAAGCAAGCCCGGTTCGCCCCGGCGATTATATTGAATTCTTTGCTGAAATGAATCTTTTAGGCGGTTTGTCGGCTTGCCCCGGCGGCGATTGTTCGGCGGAACATTCTTCGGATGAAGCGGCGTGTTATCCGCTTGTGGTGGAAATATATCGCCCTGACCCCGCCACACTAGAAGGCTGGTCAGCCCCTGAGGTTAACGGTTATGACCGCAGCCATGGTCTTTAAACACGACATTAAACATTGATGGAAAAACCAATGACAACATTACCTGAAACAATGCACGCGGTTCACTTAACAGGCCATGGCGGGATTGATCAATTGGTCTATCGCCAAGATGTGCCGACCCCGCAACCGCAAAAAGGCCAAGTGATTATCAATGTTCGTGCCGCTGGCGTGAATAACACTGATATCAACACCCGCATTGGGTGGTATTCAAAATCAATCACTGGTGACACTAATGAAGGTGGGGCGGCCGGCTTTGATGCGGTTGATGCCGATGATGCCAGTTGGTCAGGCCAGCCTTTGGTCTTTCCCCGCATCCAAGGGGCAGATTGCACTGGCGTGATCGCGGCGGTGGGCGAAGGGGTTGATCCGGCGCGCATTGGTGAACGTGTTCTGGTGCGCACCATGATGCAAGACCCTGATAATGACAGCCGTTATTTCTGTTGGACGCTAGGGTCTGAATGTGATGGCGGTTTTGCCCAATTTACCGCTGTGCCTGCCCATGAAGCCTTTCCGATCAACAGTGATTGGAGCGATATTGAACTGGCGTCAATCCCATGTGCTTATTCAACGGCTGAAAATATGCTCCACCGAATTGGCCTGGGGGCTGAGCGGGTTTTGATCACGGGCGCATCTGGTGGGGTTGGGTCTGCGGCGGTGCAATTGGCGAAATGCCGCGGGGCTGACGTCATCGCCATAGCAGGCGCTTCCAAAGCAGAGGCGATTAAAGCGATTGGGGCTGATCAAGTTATTGCCCGTGATGCTGACCTCTTGGATGTGTTGGGCTCAGACGCGGTTGATGTTGTGGTGGATCTGGTGGGCGGCATCAAATGGCCTGTTCTTCTGGATGTCATGCGGCGGGGCGGCCGGTATATCACGGCTGGCGCGATCGCAGGGCCAATTGTTGATCTCGATTTAAGAACACTTTATTTGAAAGACCTGACGCTCAAGGGCAGCACGTGGCAAGATGTTGAGGCGTTCACCAATCTCATCTCTTATATTGAAAACAACCAAATCTCACCACTGATCGCCGCAACCTTTCCATTGCATGACATTGGTAAAGCCCAAGAAATGTTTTTGGAAAAAGGCTTTGTTGGTAAAATTGTTCTGACCGTGCCTGAGGTTGAATAATGGCAAAAACCGCAATAATCCATAGCAAACAAGGGCAATGATAAAGCGATGAAAATTACCGCGATTGATGTTCATGCTGTTCACTTGCCCTATGCGGGGGGTGTCTATCGCCTGTCAGGAGGGCGGGAATATCATGGCTTTGATGCGACGATCATTCGCATGGAAACGGATACAGGCCTTGAAGGGTGGGGGGAATCCACGCCTTTTGGTGCCAGTTATATCGCGGCCCATGCCCAGGGGGTTCATGCCGCATTGGACGAATTAGCCCCAACTATTTTGGGCATGGACCCTCGCCTTACAGACCGTGTTAATGATCGCATGGATATGGTCATGAAAGGCCAGAATGCGGCTAAAACGGCCTTGGATGTTGCGCTTTGGGATATTACAGGAAAGGCGCATGACTTGCCTGTGGTTGATCTTTTGGGCGGTAGGGTGGATGGACCTATCCCTGTGATTTCATCGATTGGTGGTGATACGCCTGAGGCCATGCGGCAATCAGTTGCTGCCCATCGCAAACAAGGGTTTCGAGGGCATTCGATTAAAATTGGCGCCAGTGAAACCGAAGGCGGCCCAAGATTAGATGCTGAACGGATCAAAGCCTGTCTTGCAGACCAAGTGGATGGCGAGTGGTTTTTGGCCGATGCCAATGGCGGCTTAACGGTCGAACATGCTTTGCGGATGCTGGCGCTTCTGCCGTCAGATTTAGATTTTGTTCTGGAAGCCCCCTGTGCGACATGGGCAGAAACCATGACCCTACGCCAGAAAACAAGCCGTCCTATTTTGCTCGATGAATTGGTTGAAAATGATGGTGATATTATTCATGCCATCAGGCATGATATCTGTGATGGTGTGGGGATTAAAATTTCCAAGCAAGGGGGGCTGACAGCCAGCCGCCGCCAGCGTGATATTTGCCGGGCCGCAGGTTTGGTGATGAGTATCCAAGACACTGTTGGGTCCGAAATTGCGTTTTCGGCTATTCTGCATATGGCGCAATCCGTGCCGCGTCATTTGTTGCGTTGCGCTTTGGATACACGCGCGATGGTCAATTTAAAAACAGCCGCCTTTGACGCGCCTATTATTGATGGCGGTGTTAGCGCCCCACAAACATCTGGCTTGGGCATTACCCCTGATCGGGCTGTATTGGGATCACCTGTGGCCACCTATCGATAACAGAGGAGGAAGGGTTTATGACTGTTTATAATCTGGGATCAATCAATATTGATCATATTTATACCCTGCCGCATCTGGTGCGGGCTGGGGAAACCTTGGCGGCAACAGAGATGCAATCTGCTTTGGGCGGCAAAGGCGCCAATCAATCGATTGCTATTGCGCGGGCTGGCGGTCAGGTGCGCCATGGCGGGATGATCAACCAAGGGGATGTATCATGGCTGAAAGAGATGACTGACGCTGGCGTTGAAACGTCATTTATCATTTATGGCGATATGCCGACAGGCCACGCGATTGTTGCGGTTGACGCCAAGACAGCGGAAAATCAAATTATCCTCAGCCCATCGTGCAACGCTAATATCCCCGATGATTTGGTGGAGAAGGTATTGGCCGATGTGACGGCACAAGATTGGGCTTTGGCGCAAAATGAAACCAATAAAACCGCTGATTTTCTAAAAGCCGCGAAAGCCAAAGGCATGAAGATTTGCTATAGCGCGGCGCCTTTTGTTGCTGACATCACCGCAGATCTTTTGCCTCTGGTTGATCTTCTAATCGTCAATGAAGGCGAATATCAAGACCTTAAATCCCATCTTGGTCATGGTGATTTTGGCCTTGATCATTTGATCATCACCAAAGGCGGGGATGGGGCTTTCTATCAAGGCCTAGACGGTGAATTTGAAATCGCCGCCCACAAGGTTGATGCGGTTGATACCACGGGCGCGGGCGATACGTATCTTGGCTATGTGCTGGCAGGGCTTGATCAAGGGATGGATGTGAAAGCTGCCATGGAAATGGCCTCCACCGCCGCCGCCATCCAAGTCACAAGATTAGGGGCAAGCGCCGCCATCCCCAAAAAATCTGAAGTTCTTAACACTGTTTTTGACAAATAATTTTGATAAGGCCAATCATGACCACAAAATTGATTATTGATACAGACCCCGGCATTGATGATGCCATGGCCATTCATTACGCTTTTGCCCATCCCGATATTGAGGTGCTGGCGCTGACCACCGTGTTTGGCAATGTCTGGGTTGAACAAGCCACCCGCAACGCGCTGGTCTTGGCGGAACAGGCCCATTACCCCTGCCTTGTGGCGGAAGGTGCGGCACGCCCCATAACCATGCCCGCAAATGATCCATCCCATTATGTTCATGGCGATGAAGGCTTTGGTGATCTGCCTGCCATGATGCCAAAAGGCAAAGCCGACCCAAGGCCTGCCCATGAAGTGATCGCTGATCTTTGCCGGCAATATCCTCAGGAGATTGTGCTTGCTCCTGTGGGGCCTTTGACCAATATCGCCCGCCTGTTGGATTATGACCCTGAGATCACGTCCTATGTTAAAAAACTGGTGATCATGGGCGGGGCTGTTTTTTGTAATGGCAATGTCACAGATTACGCCGAAGCCAATATCTGGAATGATCCCCATGCCGCGGACCAAGTCTTTGCCGCGGATTGGCCGATTGAATTGATCGGGCTGGATATCACCCAAAAAATCAAATGCAATGGTGATGATTTTAAGATGCTTGAAGACAAAGCCCCTGAAATAGGCGGCTTCCTCAATCGGATTTCTGATTTCTATATCAAGTTTTATCATACGGTTGTGGGGGAATATGTCTGTTTGATGCATGACCCCACAGCAATTGTTGCCATCACCAATCCTGATCTGATCACCTATCAAGATGTGCCGCTTAACGTGATCACGGCGGGTGACGAGATTGGCCAGACGGTTCCATCGGATGATGCAACACGCCGCCCTGTTCGGGTGGCGGTATCGGCGGATGGCGCAAAAATATGTAAGACATTTCTGGACATTTGCGCGGAAACAGACAAAATAAAGACAGATCGTCAAAACGCTGGTTAAGAAGCGTTTTTAAAAAATTATTTGGGGATGAACGGTTGTTCTAATGAACGTTCAAACAGTTGATTATAAACATGAAAATGCTCAATCCGCGCTGGCGACCTCGCTGCGGGAAACGGGCTTTGCTGTTTTGGTGAATCATCCCATTACGCCCGAACGAATCAATTCAGCCTATGAAGACTGGGCTGAATTTTTTGCCAGTGATGCCAAACAAGACTGGCTGTTTAACCCTGAAAACCAAGATGGGTTTTTCCCGTACAAATCTGAAAATGCCAAAGGCGCATCAGAAAAAGATTTAAAAGAATTTTATCATGTTTATTCATGGGGGCGGGTGCCTGACAGCCTCAATACCATGACCAGAGCGCTCTATGCTGATTTGGTCAGTCTTGGTCAAGAGCTCTTGTCTTGGCTCGATGCTGAAATGCCGAAAGACCTGCAAGACAGCATGACCTTGCCTTTGGCCTCTATGATGGAAGGCAGCGCACAGAGCCTGTTGAGGATTTTGCATTACCCGCCTTTGTCGGGGGATGCTGCGCCGGATGCGATCCGCGCCGCTGCCCATGAAGATATTAACCTGATCACGCTTTTATTGGCAGGGTCGCGCCCCGGGCTGGAAGCCCAAGACACAGACGGCAATTGGCATAGCGTCAGTTGTGATCCGGGCATGATCACCATCAATAATGGCGATATGTTATCACTGGCAACCGATGGTTATTACCCATCCACCACGCACCGTGTGGTCAATCCTTCTGATGGCAAAGGGCCCGACGAAGGGGAAAGTATTGCCAATGAATCGAGATATTCAATGCCGATGTTCCTGCATCCGCGGCCTGAAGCGCCGCTCAAAGATGGGTTCACGGCGGATATGTTCCTGCAACAACGCTTGCGGGAAATTGGACTTAAATAAAAAAAGATAATGGTTAAATGGAGATGATCATGACCAAATTTATCAAAATGCTGGCGGCGGGTATCGGCGCCATGGCGATGATGATCGGCGCTGCTGTCGCTGATATCAAGCCGGCTGTTGTCTATGATATGGGCGGCAAATTTGACAAATCTTTTAACGAAGGTGTCTGGAATGGCGTGAAGAAATTCACCGAAGAAACAGGCATTGAAGTGATGGAATTTGAAGTCACCAACCCGAACCAGCGTGAACAGGCGATGCAGCGTATGGCTGAACGTGGCGCGACCATCGTTTTGGGTGTTGGCTTTGCTCAGGCGGATGCGATTGCAAAAGTAGCCGCTGAATATCCTGATGTTCAGTTCTCAATCATTGATGTGGGCTGGCTCGATGCGCCGAACCTGCGCCAGTACGTGTTTAAAGAACATGAAGGCTCATACCTTGTGGGTGTGGCCGCGGCTATGGCGTCAAAGTCTGGCAAAGTTGGCTTTATTGGCGGGATGGACATCCCTCTGATCAGCAAGTTTGCTTGTGGTTATGTTGGCGGCGTGAAGTCAGTTAATGCTGGTGCGACTGTTTATCAGAACATGACCGGCACAACCCCATCAGCGTGGAACGATCCTGCTAAGGGAGCTGAATTGACCAAGAGTCAAATCGACCGTGGCGCCGATGTTGTTTACCACGCTGCTGGCGGTACAGGCATGGGTGTTATCCAGGCTGCTGCCGATGCAGGCAAATTGGCCATCGGTGTTGATTCAAACCAGAACGGCATTGCCCCTGGTTCAGTTTTGACCTCCATGCTGAAGCGTGTTGACGTTGCTGCATATGAAACATTCATGGATGCGAAGAACGGCAGTTTCTCTGCTGGTCTGCATACGCTTGGCGTTGCTGAAGGCGGTGTTGATTGGGCGCTTGACGACAACAACGCGTCATTGGTTTCTGCTGAAATGAAAGCCGCGATTGAACAGGCTCGTGCCGATATCCTTTCAGGCAAAGTCACCGTTCATAACTTTGAAAGTGACAGCAACTGTCCTTACTAAGCCCTAAGGCTTTTTATTGGATCTGAAATGACCATAAAAACACAACATAACGCGAGAGGCGGAACCCCGCCTCCCGCGATTGCTTTATCTGGCATCTCAAAAACATTTGGTGCAGTTCGCGCCAATGATGACATTGCCTTGACCGTCACCCAAGGTCATATTCACGGCATTGTGGGGGAAAATGGCGCAGGTAAATCGACCTTGGTGTCCATTCTATATGGGTTCTACCAAGCTGACCGTGGCAAGATTGAGATTAACGGTGCGCATGCTGACATCAAAACGACAGCCGATGCCATCAAATTAGGGGTTGGCATGGTGCATCAGCATTTCATGCTGGTGCCAACATTCACCGTTTTAGAAAATATTATTCTGGGGCATGAACACCGCAAAGGCGGCAAAACCCTTGATGATGAGATCGCCTTGGCGCGGGAAGAATTATCCAGCCTCGCCCAGCAATATGGGCTTGAGGTTGATTTTGATGCGTTGGTGGCAGACCTGTCGGTGGGGCTTCAACAGCGGGTTGAAATCCTGAAGACGCTTTATCGCGGGGCAAAAATCCTGATCCTTGATGAACCAACAGGGGTGTTGACGCCGCAAGAAACCGACCAACTTTTTGAAATTCTGGCGACCTTGCGCCAGCAAGGGGTGACGGTCTTGCTCATCACCCATAAATTGCGTGAGATCATGGCGATCACCGATGATGTTTCGGTTATGCGTGGCGGCAAAATGGTGGCGCATCTTGTGACCAAAAAAACCTCACCGTCGGAATTGGCGGAATTGATGGTGGGGCGGCAGGTGCTGATCAATGCTGATTTCCATGAAGCGGAAAAAGGTGAGGTTTGCCTGACGGTGGATAACCTCACCCTGACAGGCGATGGCGGTATCCCGCTGTTGCGCGGCATCAGTTTCGATTTGCGCGCTGGTGAAATTTTGGGGGTGGCTGGAGTATCTGGCAATGGCCAGTCCCAATTGCTGGAAGTTTTATCGGGCATCACCCCGCCCACCACAGGCGCGATTAAGATCGGTGGTCAGGTCATCTCCCCCGAAAGCACCACCACCCCCAATGATGTAAAAAATATGGGGTTGGCGCATGTGCCCGAAGACCGTCACGCCATGGGCATGGTGCTGCCGTTTTCAGCGGCTGAAACATCTGTTTTAGGGTATGAAGACCAACCCAGTTTAGGCAGTGGGTTTTGGTTTGGGCCGGATCAATTGGAACGCCATTGCGGTGAGTTGATGCAGGATTATGACATTCGCCCTGCTGACCCAAGCCTGAAATGCAATTTATTTTCAGGCGGCAATCAGCAAAAACTGGTCCTTGCCCGCGAAATGAGCGCGGCACCAAAAATCTTGCTGGTGGGGCAGCCAACACGCGGCGTTGATATCGGCGCGATTGAGTTTATTTATCAACGGCTGATCGCTATGCGTGACCAAGGCTGTGCCATTCTGTTGGTATCGGTGGAATTGGATGAAATTTTAACCCTTTCAGATCGGGTGATGGTCATGAACAACGGCGCGTCCATGGGGATTGTCGATAAAAGAGATGCAGATGCGCAATCGATTGGTCTGATGATGGCAGGGGTGGTGTGATGTCAACAACGCTTCCCCGCTGGATCGATATTGGTGTCTTGCCGCTTCTGAATATTCTGGCGGCGTTCATCGTCTCTGGCATTATCATCGCCATTATTGGTGAAAACCCCTTTACCGCGCTTGGTGTTATGCTGAAAGGGGCTTTTGTCTATAAAGGTGCTTTGGGCTACACGCTGTTTTATACCACCAATTTCATCTTCACAGGGCTGGCGGTGGCGGTGGCGTTCCATGCCACGCTATTCAATATCGGCGGTGAAGGGCAAGCCATGATGGGCGGGCTTGGCATCGGTCTTTTGGTGTTGGCGCTTGATGCTGTTGTGCCAGCGTTTTTATTGATCATGCTGGCCATCCCAGTTTCGGCACTAATGGGGGCGGCTTGGGGGGCAGTGCCCGGTTATCTGCAAGCCAAACGCGGCAGTCATGTGGTGATCACCACCATCATGTTTAACTTTATTGCATCATCAATCATGGTCTGGCTGTTGGCGGGAACATTGATGGAGCAAGGCCAAATGGCGCCTGAAACTCGTGATTTTGCCGAAGGGGTAGGGCTGTTCAAATTCCATGAAATCGCCGGCATGATGGGGATTAAAGTTGCGCGGTCGCCGTTGAACCTAAGTTTTGTGATCGCGCTGATCGCGGCCTTTGGGGTTTGGGTGTTGATCTGGCGAACACGGCTGGGCTATGTCATCCGTGCCACTGGGCATAGTGAAAAAGCCGCGGTCTATGCGGGTCATTCGCCGCAACGGATTATCATTATCACCATGGCAATCTCAGGCGGTTTGGCGGGGATGATGGCGCTTAATGAAATTTTGGGCGTGCAGCATAAATTGATCCTTGATTTTACCTCTGGTTTTGGCTTTACCGGCATTGCGGTGGCGCTGATGGGGCGCAACCATCCTGTTGGGATTATCTTTGCCAGTCTGTTGTTTGGTGCGCTTTATCAAGGTGGGGCTGAATTGGATTTTGAATTTCAGACGATCACCCGCGAAATGGTCTTGATGATTCAAGGCTTGATCATCCTGTTTTCTGGGGCATTGGTGTATATGTTTAACCCCATGGTTGAACGGCTTTATCATCGTATTGTTGGTCCTGAAAAGGGAGCCGCGTGATGGCAGAGTTTTGGCTGCAATTCCTGTTGACGATTGATGCCACCTTGCGGGTGGCCACCCCGCTGATCCTATGTGCCATGGCAGGGATTTTTTCCGAACGCTCCGGCATTATCGACATCTCGCTTGAAGGTAAAATGTTGATGAGCGCGTTTGCCGCCGCCTCTGTTGCCGCGGTGACAGGCCAGCCTTGGTTGGCTTTGCTGGTGGCGATAGGCGTTTCTGTTTTTCTTAGCCTTATTCATGGGTTTGCGTGCATTACCCATCGCGGCAATCAAGTGGTCTCTGGCTTGGCGATTAATATTCTGGCTTCGGGCCTGACGGTGACCTTAGGGATTGCGTTTTTTGCCCAAGGCGGACAGACGCCGTTCTTAAAAGGGGATCAACGTTTTAGCCCGATCACCTTGCCTTTTGCTGATGCGATCCGTGATATTCCGTTCCTTGGCCCGATTTATGCTGAGGTCATCTCCGGCCATAATATCATTGTCTGGATTGCGCTTTTGGCGGTGGTGGTGACATCGCTTGTGATGATGCGGACACGGTTTGGCCTGCGTTTGCGGGCGGTGGGTGAAAAGCCAGAAGCGGTGGATACCGCCGGCATTAGCGTTGTTTTGATGCGCTATCAAGCGGTCATTATCGCCGGGGTGTTATGCGGCATCGCTGGGGCCTATTTGTCGATTGCCCATGGCGCAGGCTTTGTCCGTGAGATGACCGCTGGCAAAGGCTATATCGCCTTGGCAGCAATGATCTTTGGCAATTGGCGGCCGTTGCAAGCGCTTTATGCCTGCTTGATGTTTGGGTTTTTAGATGCTGTTGCCGCAAGGGTGCAGGGGCTGGAATTGCCATTGATCGGTGAAGTATCTTCGGATTTGATCTTGGCCTTGCCCTATGTGCTAACCGTAATTTTCTTGGCTGGGTTTATTGGCCGTGCCACCCCGCCCGCCGCCATAGGAGCGCCATATGTCAAAGAACGCTAACCATGATGCCATCGCGCAAGCCGCCATGGCGGCTATGCCACGGGCCTATGCGCCCTATAGCCAGTTTCAGGTTGGCGCCGCGATTTTGGATGAAAACGGCATTATCCACACAGGGGTGAATGTTGAAAATGCGGCTTATCCCCAAGGGTCATGTGCCGAAGCAGGGGCGATTGCCGCCATGGTGATGGCGGGCGGTAAAGCCATCCAAGCCATCGCCGTATCAGGGCGGGGCGATCTGCTTTGCACCCCTTGCGGGGGCTGTCGCCAGCGCATCAGGGAATTTGCCACATCAGACACGCCAGTGGTGATTTGCGGTGAAGATGCGATTAAGGCTGAGTTTACTTTGGGGGATTTGCTGCCCCATAATTTTGGGCCTGATAATCTGGATTAACCGTGCATCAGGTGTCGTAAATTCGGTCGCCGGCATCCCCCAACCCAGGCAAGATATAGCAATCTTCGTTCAACTCACGGTCTAAAGCGGCGGTGATGATATCAATATCAGGATGTTTGGCGTGGAAAGCCGCGATCCCTTCAGGGGCGGCAACAAGCACGATAAAGGTGATATCGGTGACGCCATGGGATTTCAATTGATCCGCCGCCATGATCGCTGACCCGCCGGTTGCGAGCATGGGGTCAACCAGAATAACCTGCCGTTTATCGATCTTTTGTGGCAGTTTTTCATAATAAGCGCGGGCTTGGTGAGTTTCGGCATCACGTTCCATACCCAGATGCCCAACCGCGGCTTCTGGCATGATATTTAGAAGCGCATCGGTCAGGCCATTGCCGGCCCTTAAAATCGATACCAAACAGGGTTGATGTTCAGCCAGCATCGCGCCATCGGTTTCTTCAAGAGGGGTGGTGACACGGCATGCCTGGGTTTTAATATGGAGAAACGCATCGGCGCTCATCAATCCGGCTACTTCATGCAAGACTTGCCGAAATTGCTGTGGCGGTGTTGCCACGTCACGAAGGATTGTCATTTTGACATTGATCAGCGGATGATCAAGAACAGTCACTTTAGCCATATCGTTTCCATTTCAGGACGTAAATTTTCTTTAGTTTAAGACTTTGTTGAACACCGATCAATCACCTTGACACGGCGGCAAATTTATCGCAATGATGGTGAAGTTTCAGCAGTTTCAATCATGTCCAATCCATCAAAACCATTTTTAGGCGAAGCGGTTGATTACACCCCCGCGCCTTACCCCAAAGCCTTGTCTCTTTCAGGGCATCACGTTGATTTGCATCCCCTTACCCGCGACCACGCGGCATCACTGCAAGGCTTTTTTGATGAAAGTGAGCATGACGCGATTTGGGATTATCTGCCCTATGGGCCTTTTGCATCGGCCCAAGATTATGGCGATTGGATTGAGGACAATACCGCCGCGGGCGACCCCCATTTCTTTGTGGTGATCGATAAAGCATCAGGGGATGCCATCGGTGTTGCCAGTTACCTCAGGATCAATCCAAAAGAAGGGTCGATCGAAGTCGGGCATATCAATTTCTCACCTCGTTTGCAGCAATCAATTGGCGCGACGGAAACCATGTTCTTGATGATGCAATGGGCATTTGAAAATGGTTACCGCCGCTATGAATGGAAATGCAATGCGTTGAATCTCAAGTCCCGCGCCGCCGCCCAAAGGTTAGGGTTTTCTTATGAAGGGATATTCAGGCAAGCCACGATTGCCAAAGGCCGTAATCGCGATACCGCGTGGTTTGGGATGATCGATAAAGAATGGCCAGAATTGAAAAAGGCGTTTCAGACTTGGCTTGCGGCGGATAATTTTGATGATAACGGCCAACAAAAACAGCGGCTTTCGCAATTGACCGCCCCTGTTCGGGTTAAATCAGACCCTGACCTATAATTTTAGGCGGTCATCATAGGCCTGTCAACACAGGGATGTAATCCCGCACAAATTGTTCTTGTTCTTCTGTTTGGATGCAACCTTCACGTTGGTCGCGGATCATGGTGATGGCGTCATCAGGCGCAATGCCGTAATGGATCAGCATCACTGCTGCGACTTTACCCGCACGGCCTGTCCCGCCACGGCAATGCACCAAAATATGCTGGCCCTGATCAAGCTTGGATTTGACCTCTGCCATGGCCGCCATAAAGGCATCCAATTGATCGGCTTCAGGGGTTGAAAAATTCACCACCGGCACTTGCAGCCATGCGATCCCGCTATCCATGATGCGCTGGGGCATATCCGCCAGACCCAAACGATCCAACTCATCATCAGGGGTCAGCGCGACCACCTGATCAACGCCAAGACTGTGCATCACGTCAAGATGGGTTGATTGCCGTTCTTTTGACGTGCCATTTTCTTTGCAATACCCCGGGCAAGATGAAATGGTCATCATCCCCTTTGGCGGTGTGGCGGTTTGGCTGAAATCAAGGGTGGTGTAGGAAAGCCCGTCTTTATGTTTAGTTGTCATGTCTCAAATCATCAAAAAAATAAGGGTTAGACCACGCGATACCACCAGCACGGTCGATAATGGTGACGCGGAAATAAGAGGATTTCAACCCGCTTAAATCAAATTCAGCATAGGTCAGGTTAGGCCCTGTTTTATTCAATGCCAAATGGCCTTGAGCGCTAACGATCATGGTTTCAGCCGCGCTGCTATCGACAATCAATGTGTCATCTTCCAGCGCGATATAATTAATGACAGGCCCTGTTGATGAATAATGCCGACCATCTTTTAGGGATGCGACAATCGCCTCAGGCGTCAGGTCATCAGCGGCAACCATCACCCAACCGCCGCCATGATCAAGCGGCTGAAAATGGCTGTCATCAGTGGCTGTAAAACTCAACCGGTGACCATCATTCAATAATGTATCTGCCACCGCAATGCCTGATCCACGGTTGGATGAAATGGCACAGGAATGATTATAGACTTCAACCCCATGGGCATGGGCAACGCTACGGGCTTCATCGGTGGTCATGCTATACCATTCGGGATGGGCAATGGTGACATACGCCCCCGCATCTATCGCCCGCTGGACCATTTCTGGTCCTGTTTCTTTGTCGTCAGCAGGGGGAAAGTCCAAAGGCAGGCCATTGGCGACAATATGCCAAAGCCCGTCTTGGTCATATTCTTTGCCAAGGCAATGGATTTCGGCTGAATTGATGGTGATAAAATCTTCCCGCATCAAGTCACTGGCATCCAAAACCGTATCGGCTGAAAACCATGTTTTCTTCCACAGATGGTCCGACAAGCAGGTGAAGTCATATCCAAGGCTTGCATAGGCTTCCACCACGGCGGCGGGGCTGGTCATGCCATCGGAATGGTTCGAATGGCCATGCAGATTGCCGCGAAAAAATTGTTGGGCTTGGTCAAATGGGGGCAACAGCATAGAGCGCTCCTTTGAAGGTGCTATGTTAAAGCAAGCATAAAGCCGTTATGTTACAATCATATGAAAAACCATGGGCGTGATGGCGGCTTTCGTCAAGCGTTCTGACCCGCGACATAGCCTGATGACCACGCCCATTGGAAATTATATCCCCCCAAATGGCCAGTGACATCAACAACCTCACCGATAAAATACAGCCCTGAGTGCAACCGGCTTTCCATAGTTTTGGATGAAATCTCATTCGGATCAACCCCGCCAAGGGTGACTTCAGCGGTGCGGTACCCTTCGGTGCCCGATGGCGTGACCTGCCAGTTTTCAACCCGGGCGCCCAAGGCATCAATCTGGCGGTCAGGGGTTTCGGCCAATGTTGTGGTGATCGCCATTTCATCCGTTATTTTTTGCGCCAAACGTTTCGGCAGTATTTTAGCCATAGCATTGGCGCAATCTTGTTTCGGGTTTGTTTGTTTGGCCGATTTTAACGCCACTGATAAATCGCCACCTTGGTTGAGATTCACGGCAATCGTTTCACCATCCTGCCAATAAGACGACACTTGCAAAATAGACGGCCCGCTTAACCCGCGATGGGTGAACAACAGCCCTTCACTGAACCCTGTGTTATTGGCGGTAACGCTGGCATCGACCGAAACCCCCGCCAGATCACGGCAATGGTCCAGCAGATCATCATCAAAGGTCAGCGGCACCAACCCCGCCCGCGTGGGGATAATGCGGTGGCCAAATTGACGTGCAATATCATATCCAAAACTGCTGGCACCGATTTTGGGGATGGATAACCCGCCGGTGGCGATAATCAAAGATGCGGCGTGGACTATCCCTTGATCAGAACTCACGCGCCAGCCGCCATCGTTGCCGCCGTCTGGGTTTTGGTCTGATTTTTCAATGCTCTCAACATTTGTGCCCAACGCCATATCAACGCCGGCGTCTTGGCATTCTTGGGTCAACATGGCGATGATATCTTTGGCGGAATGATCGCAAAACAATTGCCCCAATTTCTTTTCATGATAGGCAATGCCATGACGGTCCACCAGATCGATGAAGTCAAATTGGGTGTATTGCGCCAAGGCTGATTTGCAGAAATGGGGGTTGCTGGACAGAAAATTTTCAGGGCTTGTGTAAATATTCGTGAAATTGCATCTGCCGCCGCCTGAAATCCTGATCTTTTCGCCGGGTGATTTGCGGTGATCCGCCAACCAGACCGAACGCCCCCGTTGGCCCGCAATGGCGGCAGCCATCATGCCTGCTGCCCCTGCGCCAATGATCGCAATATCGGTATGTATTTCAGGGGGCAAAGCCATTTCTTGTCCTAAAAAAACGAAACATATACTTGCGATATACCCTTGAGCGGTTAATTTGTATATCAGGATTTATGATGTTTTTATCATATCACAGCCCTTTGGGAGCATTTGATGTCAGTTGTGTTTAGAAATCTTGGGGTGAATGGCCCGCTTGTTCATCCCATTGGTATTGGCGCCATGTCGTTTTCAGATTTCTATGGCGCGACCAATGAGGCTGAAAGCCATGCGATTTTATCGGCGGCTATTGATGCTGGGGTAAATCACCTTGATACCGCTAATATCTATGGCATGGGGCAATCGGAAACCGTTATCGGCAGTTTTCTGAAAAAGCAAGGCACGCGGGCACAGGATTTCTTCACCATCGCCAGCAAAGGCGGCATTGATCGCACCAGCACCGATCGTCCTTTCAATAATGATGGTGATTATTTAAGGGCTGAACTTGATGCCACGCTGACCCGCCTTGGGGTTGAGGCGATTGATCTTTATTACATCCACCGCCGTGATCAATCGGTGCCACTGGAAGATTTGATCGAAACATTGGCAGGGATGATCACAGCCGGCAAAATTAAAGCCTTTGGATTTTCAGAAATTGCCCCAACCACATTACGGGCGGCAGCGGCCCTGCACCCTGTGGCGGCGTTGCAATCGGAATATTCTCTTTCAACCCGCGGGGTTGAATTGGGCAATATGCAAGCAACCCAAGAATTGGGCGCAGCGATGGTGGCGTTCTCTCCTGTGGGGCGGGGGTTGTTGACCGACAAACCTCATACCGCTGATTTGATTGAAAACATGCCGTTCTTAAAGATTAACCCACGGTTTAATGAACCCAATTTATCCGCCAATATTGATGCGACAAAACCGTTTAGGGCATTTGCCGCTGATATGGGGATGGCGGCGTCAACCTTGGCTTGCGCGTGGCTGTTGCATCAAGCGGATCATGTCTTGCCTATCCCCGGCACGCGCTCGGTTGATCATTTTAGAGAATTGGTCAAAGCAGCTGAGGTTGCATTAACGCCATCAGATTTGGCAGAAATTGATGCGATCTTGCCGCTAGGTTGGGCTTTTGGTGACCGCTATTCCACCAGTCAATGGAATGGCGTTGAACGATATTGTTGATAAGGGATGGTAAAATGACAGTGAAAACCAAACCCCAGATGACCACTTTGGAGAACGCTAATTTACCGGCGGCGTTTCTGGCGATGGCGGCGGCCCATCCCGATCTTGACCTCTTGGCGTCTAAGCGCGACGGCACCTGGCAGAAAATGACCTATGCTGAGGTGGCCCATCAGGTTCGGCAATTGGCTGAAGCCTTGATCCGACATGGTATCTCGGCAGGAAATAAAGTCTTTATCGCCGCTGAAAACCGGCCCGAATGGGCGATTGCTGATCTGGCGGTGATGGCAATCGGCGGCATTGCTGTGCCGTCTTTTATCACCAATACCGAAGATGATTTCGCCTATATCATGGATCATTCTGAAAGCGTGATGGCCATCACCTCTGGTGGAAGTTTGGCGCAATCTGTCTTGAATGCTGCTGGGACGGCTGGGGTGAACACCGTTATGGTCATGGCAGGCGAAAGCCTGACCCCACCTGCCAGCGTCACCTTGCTTGATTGGCAAGATGAATTAAATAAGGCTGAAAATCTTGGGGTGCTGGATCAGCATATTGGTAAAATTGCACCAGAAGACACCTGCTGTTTTATCTACACATCCGGCACAGGCGGGCAACCAAAAGGCGTCATGCTGACCCACCGTTCAATCCAAGCCAATATCAACGCAGCAGTTGATTTGTTGGCCGAAGGCGGGGTGGCCGAAGGCCAGCGGTTCTTATCGCTTTTGCCCTTATCCCATTCCTATGAACATACAGCCGGGCTGCATCTGCCGTTTCAAACCAGATCTGAGGTGTGGTATTGCGAAAGCGCGGAGCAAATCGCCAATAATCTGGCCGAAGCCTCACCAACATTAATGACAGCCGTACCACGACTTTATGAAGTCTTGCACGATCGCATCACCCGCGGGGTCAAAGCCAAAGGCGGGGTTTCAGAAAAACTTTTTAATGCCGCGGTCAATATTGGCATGAAACAAATGGCAGGCGAGAGGCTAAGTTTGGGGGAGGCGATGCTGAACCCAATTCTGGATCGCGCGGTGCGAAAAAAGGTACGGTCACGGCTTGGCGGAAGGTTACAATATTTCATCTCTGGTGGGGCCGCGCTTAACCCTGAAATTGGCGGGTTCTTTATGGCGCTTGGGGTTAATATTTTGCAAGGCTATGGCCAAACCGAAGCCTCACCTTTGATCTCTGCCAATCGGCCGGGGAAGATTAAAATCGAAACCGTAGGCCCTGCGGTTGATGGGGTTGAGGTTAAAATTTCAGATGAAGGTGAGATCCTGACCCGCGGTGATATGCTGATGAAAGGCTATTGGAAAGATGATGCCGCCACTAGCCAGACGATCATTGACGGCTGGCTTTACACAGGTGATTTGGGTGAGATTGATGACGAAGGCTTCATCACCATCACCGGCCGAAAGAAAGATATTATCGTCAATTCAGGCGGTGATAATATCGCCCCCAGCCGAGTTGAAGGTATTTTGACGATCGAACCTGAAATTGAACAGGTGATGGTGGATGGCGATAAAAAACCATGGCTGGCGGCGGTGATTGTGCCGGCCCCTGATGTGGTGAAATCAGCCACGCAAGATGAGATTGAAAAAACCATATCTGCCGCGATTAATCGGGCGAATAAACGCTTGTCAAAATTAGAACAGGTGCGGCGGTTTATTATCGCTGATGAAGCCTTCACCACCGCCAACGGGCAAATGACGGCCACTTTAAAAAATCGCCGTCATGTTGTTCGGCAGGTCTATGGCGACAGGCTGGATGCGCTTTATCCCAAGAAAGCCTAAAGTCTGAAATCTTAAGGTTTAGACAAAACGCTGTTTTTGTTCGCCCAGCCCTTCAACCCCAAGGGTAATGACATCGCCTTTTTGCACCCAGCGTTGGGGGTTTTGCCCCATGCCAACGCCTTCGGGCGTACCGGTTGCGATCACATCCCCCACCCGCAACGTCATATGACGCGACATATAGGCAATGATATGGGCGGTTGAAAAAATCATATCATCCGTGTTGGAGTTTTGCTGCATCTCACCGTTTAACGCACACCATAAATTCAGGTTTTGAGGGTCTTTGACCTCATCAGTCGTGACAATCCATGGCCCCACAGGACCAAAGCCAGGGGCGGATTTGCCTTTGACCCATTGCCCGCCTGTTTCCAATTGAAAGGCCCGTTCGGAGACATCATTGATGGTGCAATAACCAGCGATATAATCCAGCGCATCGGCTTCATCGACATGGCTTGCGGTCTTGCCAATCACGACCCCCAATTCAACTTCCCAATCAACTTTATGGGCGCCAATTGGCATGGGAATATCATCATTCGGCGCGGCCAGGGCAGAGGTTGCTTTGGAAAATAAAATTGGCTCAGACGGGCGCGCCATGCCTGTTTCATCGGCATGACGGGCGTAATTAAGCCCAACACAATGAAAATTAGGCACATCATTTATGGGGCATCCGATGCGGCTGTCTTGGGGCAGGACCGGCAGGGAGGAAAGGTCAATCGCTTTTAATTTGTCCAATTCACTCAACGCCATATGGCATGGTGTCAGGTCTTGGATATGGCCTGAAAGGTCACGATACTGCCCCTCATCATCAAGCGCGGCAGGTTTTTCTTGGCCAAGCGGCCCCAGTCTTAATAATTTCATCAATGCCTCCCGAATATTAATGGCCGAATGTAATCATCTATTCTGGCAAAAACAGCAAGATGCTTCAACCAGTCTAAAATTTAACCCAAACTTAGCCTGGAATTTTCGCGCCATCCCAGGCCCATTGATGGCCAGAATACCCTTGGCCAGCGTCATTAATCACGTTGATCAAATGGGTGGCGGATTCCTCAGGGGAGAAAATATCATGCTTCACCATGCCCCTGAACGGCGCTGAAAGATTTGTCGCCACTGTCCCGGGATGCAGCCCCATGATAATGGCATCAGGCGCTTTTAATGCCATTTCCAACGCCAGATTGCGGATCACCATATTCAACCCTGCTTTAGCGGCGCGGTAACTGTGCCAGCCGCCAACACGGTTATCCGCAATGCTCCCAACCCGGGCAGACAGGGCGGCGAAAACTGATTTGCCATCCCGCCGCAGCAAGGGCAGGAAATGTTTGGCCGCCATCACCGGCGCGATGCAATTGGCGTGATAAACCGCTGCCATCACCTCTGGGTCTAAATGCCGCCATGTCTTTTCAGGGGTGATGTTTTGGGCCTCTTCATGCAATAACCCTGTGGCATTAATCACCAGATCAAGCGCACCATCGTGGCCAATTTTTTCGGCGGCTGATTTGATGCTGGCTTCATCATTCAGGTCGATATGCACATGACCATCCAAAGGCTGGCGTGACAGCCTATAAACATGACCGACGTGATCAGACGATTGGGATAGTAGATCAGCAAAAGCACGGCCAATACCGCCGCTGGCACCAATAACCGCGACCCGCATCGGCGCTTGAAAAGAATTCAGATCAATCATGGGTTTAATATGGGCGGCAAGATGCTCATGGAAAGGTCAGGGGATGGAAGTTTCTCTATCCCAAGGATTATCACCGAAATCCTTACAACCATGTTTTCAGCGTTTCCAGTGTATCGGCTTCATCGGCAGGTTTATCCCAGCGGATTTGGGCAAAGCGGGGAAACCGCATGGCAATTCCTGATTTGTGGCGGCTTGAAAGGGCGATGGAATCAAACGCCACTTCCACCACCATGGTTTGTTTTAATTCGCGGACAGGGCCGAATTTATTGGTGGTATTGGCGCGAACAAATTGATCCAGTTTTTTCATTTCAGCATCAGTGAAGCCTGAATAGGCTTTGCCGACAGGCACCAATCGTTTGCCCTCAGCATCGTCCATCCACGCCCCGAACGTGTAATCCGAATAAAAGGATGATCGTTTGCCATGGCCTCGCTGGGCATACATCAAGACCAGATCTGCGGTCAGGGGGTCACGTTTCCACTTGAACCACAGGCCTTTGATGCGGCCATGTTGATAGGTTGAACCGCGCGCTTTTAACATCACGCCTTCGATTAAATTGCCACCATTTAAATGGCCTTCGCGGCATTGCTCACGCCAATGTTGCAAGTCTTCGGCTGAGTTGAATTCCAATTCATGGGAGACATCCATCAAAGGGTGTTGCCATGCCGCCACAAGGTCAGCCAGTTTTTGACGGCGGGTTTCAATTGGCATGGGGCGCAAATCATTATCCCCATCAATCAGAAGATCATAAAACCGCAAAAACACAGGGCGATCAGCGATTAATTTCGGCCCTGCCTTTTTGCGGTTAAGCCGCTGCTGCAAATGTTGAAACGGCTCAACCGCATCGGGCGTGCCCGCCAGCAATTCCCCATCCAAAACGCCATGCCATCCCCAATCCTCCACCAATTCGGGAAAAGCAGCATTGATCACATCCCCTGACCGTGAGAACAGCCGCACGCCATCTTCGGCAGAGGCCAATTGCACCCTTGCGCCATCCCATTTCCATTCCGCCAGAAAATCTTTCGGGTTGATGGCATCGGTGCGGTCATCGTCAATCGGATGCGCCAACATCAATGGCCTGAAAACAGCACGCCCTTGGGCAGAAGGTTTCTCACCTTGGCCATCAAGCCAGTTGAACAATTCATCATAAGGCGGGGTCAATAATGGCCAAATTTCTTCGATATCTTCCACCGGCTGGTCATAGGTTTCCGCCAAAGCCAGCCGCACCATCCGTGCTGAAACACCAACCCGCATCCCGCCAGTGATTAATTTCAACAGCCCCCACCGGCCTGTCACATCCAAATCATCAAGCCATGATTTGATCATCACCTCGGCGTCATCAAGTTTGGCGTCTTGCAGGCTGGTGACAATGTCATGCAGGGATGGGCCGTGGTAATTTTGAAGGGATTTTTGTTTTTCAGACGCATCACTTTGCGGCCAGATCAAAGCAACGGTTTCAGCCAAATCACCGACAAAATCATAACTTTGGGCGAAAAGTTCTTCATCCATCAAGCCCGTGGCTAGCCGCCTGACCATGCTTGATTTCACCCGCCCCAGATCAAGGTCAGCGTTCAATGCCGCAACACCCCAACCGCGATCTTCAGGTGGGGCAGATTGAAGCCAAGCCCCTAGATGCGTCAATTTTGCATTGCGTTGCGGGGCGAATAAAAGACGCTCTAAAAGATCAGCAAAAGGCTTCATTCGGCGTCATCCTCATACCCTACCAGAGACAAAGCCCGGGCTTTGATGCCTTTTAAACTTAACGCCCTGATCAGTGCATCTTCGCGCCCATGGGTGACCCAAACTTCACCGGGGTTAATCTCATCGATCGTCGCCAGCAAATCATGCCAATCGGCGTGGTCAGACAGGATCATCGGCATTTCAACGCCGGATTGTTTGGCCCGTTGCCGAATTTGCATCCAGCCCGATGCCATCACCACCAATGGGTCAGGCAGGCGGCGGGCCCATTTATCAGCAATGGCGGATGGCGGTGCAATAACAACCTCCCCCGCCAGATCAGCCCTAGGCTGGCCTTTTTCACCTGCTGTGGCGGGGCGCAAGTCCCCCAGATCAACCCCAAGGTCTTGGTAGAGTTTACAGAGTTTTTGTTGCGCGCCATGCAAATAAATTGGGCGGTGATGGCCATGCTGACGCAACAAGGCGATTAGCCGCTGTGCCTTGCCCAAGGAATATGCCCCAATGACATGGCAACGGTCAGGAAATACAGCCAGCGAGGTGATCAGTTTTTGGATCTCACCATCAGGGTCAGGATGGCTAAACACGGGCAGGGCAAAGGTCGCTTCGGTGACAAAGACATCACAAGCGACGGGTTTAAACGGCACACAGGTGGGGTCTTGTTTGCGTTTATAATCGCCGGAGACGACAACACGTTTGTCATTATGGTCAATGACAATTTGCGCTGACCCCAAGACATGGCCGGCTGGTTCCATGCGGATGGTGACATCCCCCATCTTCAGGCTTTCGCCATACCCAAGCGGCGTTCTGTTTTGGCAGAAATTTTCGCCATATCGAGACGCCATAATCGCTAGGGTTTCAGGCGTTGCGATGACCTCACCATGGCCGGGGCGGGCGTGATCAGCATGACCGTGGGTGACCACCACCCGATCACAGGCACGCAAAGCATCGATCACAAATCGGCTGTTGGGGTGGCTGGTATTGACCGTTAATCCTGCTTGTTCAGGTTTGATCCAAGATGATACCGCCACGCCAAATCCCTTTCAGCAATCAGTCCTTAACGCCAAAGAGTTTCTTGAATTCATTGGGGTCAATCTTGGACAGGTCTTCCCGCAATTCGCTGCCCACTTTCATGCCGCGTTCTACGGCTGGGCGGCTGATCATCTTTTTGCGCCATTCAGCAACATGGGGATAATCGTCAATATTGACCCCTTGGCGTTCATAGGTGCGTGACCATGGGAAAATCGCCATATCAGCAATGGTGTAATTATCACCTGCCACCCATTCGGTTTTTTCAAGACGGCGATCAAGCACGCCATAAAGACGATTGGCTTCGGCCGAATAGCGTTTCTTGCCATAGGCGACATCTTCAGGCGCGTAAAAATTAAAGTGATGGGCTTGCCCCAGCATGGGGCCAAAACCGCCCATCTGCCACATCAACCATTCCATAACAGCAACACGCCCCGGCCCATCTTTGGGCATAAACTGTCCTGTTTTTTCGGCCAGATACAATAAAATAGCCCCTGATTCAAAAACAGATTGCGGCGCGCCATCGGTATCATGATCAATAATCGCTGGCATGCGGTTGTTCGGGCTGAAGGCTAAAAACTCAGGCTCAAATTGTTCGCCTTTGCCGATATTGACAGGTTTGATGGTGTAATCCAGTCCCATTTCTTCAAGGGCGATGGTGACTTTATGGCCATTCGGGGTTGGCCAGTAATAAACGTCGATCATATTCGGGCTTTCTTTCTTCTGGGTTATTGGTGGGGGTGTTGTTTTCATCCCATGGTCTATATGTAAGATATAATTCCAAAATGTCGATAACCCATGACCATCTAAATAGGTTTTAAATAAAACTGGCTAAATGGTCTTTTGAAAAACATCTGGAACGATTATGGCTCTTTTTGATTGGACATCACCGCTGCCGCCATCGCTCAAACAATGGTTTGACGATAAAGATTGGCATTTGCATGACCATCAAATTGAAATGATCAAGCATGGCACAGAAGGCCGATCGACCTTATTGGTTGCCCCCACAGGCACAGGCAAAACCTTGGCGGGGTTTCTGCCCAGCCTGATTGACCTTGATCAAAATTTATCGGATGGATTGCACACGCTTTATATCTCACCCTTAAAGGCCTTGGCGGTGGATATTGAACGCAATTTAACCGCGCCGCTGGCCGCCATGCAAAACGGCGTCAAAGCTGAAACCAGAACAGGCGATACGCCGCAAGCCAAACGCCAACGCCAACGTGAAAATCCGCCACATATCTTGATGACCACGCCTGAAAGCCTTGAATTGATGCTGACATGGTCGGATGCGTCTCAAATTTTTGCCTCTGTCAAATGTGTGATCTTGGATGAAATCCACGCCCTTGCTGGCCATAAGCGGGGGGATTTATTGGCGCTGTCACTGGCACGGTTGCGGAAATTAGCCCCCCATGCCCGTTCGGTGGGGTTGTCGGCGACAATCGCCAATCCTGATCGGCTGAAAGGCTGGCTTGACCCTGACCCTGAAAAGGTCGCTATTGTCCGCGCCCATAAATCCACAGCACCTGAAATTAATGTCTTGATGAAGTCAGGCGAATTGCCTTGGGCAGGGCATTCAGCGGCCTATGCGGTGGATGATATATATCAATTGATCCAATCCCACAAAACCACGCTGGTTTTTGTCAACACAAGGGCGCAGGCTGAAATCCTGTTTCAGAGCCTGTGGCGAATGAATGATGATAACCTGCCAATAGGCTTGCACCATGGCTCACTTTCTGTGGAACAGCGCCGCCGTGTCGAAGCCCATATGGCAAAGGGCAGTTTGCGGTCAGTGGTGGCAACCTCATCTTTGGATTTGGGGATTGATTGGGCTGATATTGATTTGGTGATCCAAGTTGGCGCCCCGAAAGGCACCGCCCGATTGTTGCAACGTATTGGCCGTTCAGGGCATCGCTATGACCTGACGTCTAAAGCCATGCTGGTGCCGGCCAATCGCTTTGAAGTGTTTGAATGTATGGCGGCGGTGGCGGATATTGAACGCGGTCTTTTGGATGACCCTGATGACCACCCTGGCGCGCTTGATGTTTTGGCGCAACATATTGTTGGCATGGCGATCGGAGATCCGTTTCACCCCGATGATCTTTATCAGGAAATCTGCACCGCCTATCCCTATCGCCACCTCAGCCGTCAAGATTTTGACGATACATTGGATTTTGTCACCACAGGCGGTTATGCGCTGAAAGCCTATGACCGGTTTCATAAATTGGTGCCGGGCAAAGATGGGCTTTACCGCATTGCCCACCGAAGTGTTGCCCTGCAATGGCGGCTTAACGCGGGCACGATTGTTGAAACCCATACCTTAAC
>WTHX01000061.1 GCA_011522975.1 Alphaproteobacteria bacterium
ATGATCAGGGCGAGCGATACAAGCATTATTATGTCCCTGAAAGCGTTGGGATCGCCACAGGCATGCTGGTAACAGCATTGCATCAATGCGGGCTGAGTTGCCTTATCCACACCCCTAACCCCATGTCGTTTTTGAATGAAATGTGCCAGCGGCCTGTCAATGAAAAGCCTGTGATGATTATCCCTGTGGGGTATCCCGCGGCGGATGCCACCGTGCCCAGTGCAGCGTTGCAGAAAAAAGCCATCGATAAAATATTGACGGTTTTTTAACGCTTTTCTTGCTACCGGCAGGACGCCCCATCTTGATCAAAGAAATGCAGGCGCTTTCTTTCAAAACTCAGGCTGACATGATCGCCTGTCTGGTAGGTGAGTTTGTCATCCACCCGAACAGTAATAACACCAAGCCCTTCGCAACTGACATAAATAAAGCAATCCGAGCCAAGGTATTCATATAGCACCACCTCACCTGAAACATCACCAGCCTTTGCTGATACTGTAATATGTTCAGGGCGGATGCCGCATTGTTGCGGTTTATTTTTGCCTTTGCCCTGATAGGGCAGGACGCCATGGCCTGACAAGGTAAAGCCTTTTTCACCCATATCGCCATCAAGAACGTTCATTTTTGGGCTGCCTATGAATTGCGCCACAAATAATGTTTGCGGGGTTTCATACAACTCCCTTGGCGTGCCGACCTGTTCAACAATGCCATCACGCAACACGACAATTTTATCCGCCAGCGTCATGGCCTCCACCTGATCATGGGTGACATAGATCATCGTGGCTTTTAATTTTTCATGGAGTTTCGCAATCTCAAATCGCATTTGCACCCGCAGGGCAGCATCAAGATTGGATAATGGCTCATCAAACAGAAACCCTTTTGGTTCTCTGACAATAGCACGGCCAATGGCCACCCGCTGACGCTGGCCGCCTGACAGTTCTTTTGGGCGGCGTTTTAAATAGGCATCCAATTCCAGAATTGATGAGGCTTCTCTGACTTTTTCAGCAATCTCAGCACTGGACACCCCTGCTGTCTTCAAGCCAAAGCCAACATTTTCTTCGACATTCATATGGGGGTAAAGCGCGTAGGATTGAAACACCATGGACAGCGCACGTTCGGACGGCACTTTATCGGTGACGCGATCACCATCGAGGTAAATTTCACCATAACTGGTTTCTTCCAACCCTGCGATCATCCGCAACAGCGTTGATTTTCCACATCCCGAAGGGCCAACAAAAACCACCATTTCGCCATCGGCAATATCAAGATTAATGCCTTTGATGACTTGGATATCACCAAACCATTTTTCAATTTTTTCAAGTTTAATGGCGCCCATTATCTCTCTCCTTAAGCGGGTGCGGTATGGGATGAAGACGGGCTTGCCCAAGCCAGCCATAACGCGGCGGTCCAAGAAAAATCACGGCCAATACACCCGGCGCCACTGACCGGATCAAAACATTCATAAAACCCTGACAGTTCAATCACCTTGCGCAAATCTTGGCGCATTTTTTCAGCCATAGCGTCTTCACCCGCTTCTTTCAGTCCCATGGCAATCATATAATTGACCTGACACCATAACGGCCCGCACCAATAGCGTTGGCTGTCAAATTGCGCGGCATCAGGGTCCCAACTTGATTGGCCAAATTGTGTTTTGCCTTCAATGCGCTTCATATGCGCCAAGGTTTTGGCGCGTTGATCTTGTGTGCCTGCATCCGCATAAAAACAAAGCGCGCTGGCGTTTGAAAAGCCTTGGGCAAATTCACCTGTGGCGACATTACGCGCGCAAAACGCACCAAAATCTTCATTCCAGAAATAATCTTTATGGGCCTCGGCATCACTGATCCAATTTTTGATCTGATCTTGATCCGCATCAAACCCCAAATGTTCCGCGAGCCATAACAGGTCACGATCAGCCCGCAACAAGATAAAGAAAATACCCGGGTCAGCCATCAGGAACGGGCCTTGATTGGTCAACACTTTTTGATCCCAGCCATGGTCACGGCCAAATTTTACAATCGTGATATATTTATCATATTCTTCTTGGGTTGGCCGTTGGGCAGGGTTGGCGTGTTCAATATCTTTGCGTTGATAGGACTCCAGTTCTGGGTCGATCGCCATATGGCCAAGACCAATTTTCCAATCCGGGCAATTGTCGCGGCCGGTTTCCCACGGATGGACCGTGCAAACCACCCCAAGCCCATCAGGCGTTCTGCAGTCATGCCACCAGCGGTGCCATTTCAAAATGTTTGGAAATAAAGCCCGCGCCCGGGCGTAGGATTTTTCACCCTGTTCTTGAACCATTTGCGCCACCACGCTGGCCAGCACTGGCGGCTGAGAAATGCCTGTTCCATCGATCATACCATTATTGGTTTGCCAAACTTTTGGTCCGGGGAAATAATCCTCATCATCATTTCGGAAAACAATGGACGGGATCATGCCATCATGGGCTTGGCCTTCGATTAAAGTTTCCAATTCTTGCCACGCCCTGTCTTCATCAACCGTGGCATGACCCAAGGCGATAAAGGCCGAATCCCAATTCCATTGAAACGGATAAAGCCGTGCTGTGGGGATGGTAAAACCGCCACGATCATTTTTTTCTAAGATTGCTCTGGCCTGTTGATCAAGATCTAACATCACACTCATCCTTTAACACTTCCTGCTGTCAGTCCTGACACAAGATATTTTTCAAACCACAAGAAAATCACCAACACAGGCACTGTCGCCACCACAGACCCTGCCATCAAATGCTGGCGCGGCACTTCGGATGAATTCAACGACACCACCCCGCGCGATAGGGTGAAAATCTGAAAATCATCCAAGAACATAAAAGCGAATAAAAATTCATTCCACGCGATCATAAAGACATAAAGCGAAACAGAAGCCAAAGCAGGCAAAGCCAATGGCAGGGTGATTTTGGTGATAACTTGCCAGCGCGACAATCCATCCATCAATCCTGCTTCTTCCAATTCAGGCGGCAAGCCGCGGAAATAGCCTTGCAGCATATAAAGCGCAACAGGAATGGTGGTGGCAGGATAAACCACCATCAATCCCAGCAATGAATCGCG
>WTHX01000147.1 GCA_011522975.1 Alphaproteobacteria bacterium
TTCCCACGCGTTACTCACCCGTGCGCCACTCTATAAAATAGCGTTCGACTTGCATGTGTTAAGCATGCCGCCAGCGTTCGTTCTGAGCCAGGATCAAACTCTCAAGTTAGATTGACCTGAATGCTGGTTAAACCAGCTTTCGGTTAGGTGCCTACCTTAAGTATTCATCCATGAGCTAAGCGAAATTGAATTACTTCAATTTCAATAGTGATTCATTTCAGGTATTCGTTAAGGCGGACTGTTTTTACACAAGACGATATCAACTGACATCGCCGCCCACGAATCCCTTTCATAACAGACTAACAATTTCAAACATCGCTTCCGACAGGTTTGCAGCCATCCAGAGGATGAATTGCGGTTTGTTTGTCGGACAATCTCGCCCGCTGAAGAGCAGCGAGTTTGGGGGTTATATGCTGGCTTTCATCCAGTGTCAAACCCTAAAACGCAAAAAATGTAATTTTTTTCTAATTTACGATTTTTTTCGCTGAAACCAACATCTTGGGCATCTATATGCATTGCATAATTCACCTTATATAATGCGCGCGTACCCGCTGGTGTTAGTTGCAACAAATCCTTATCGTATTTAGCGCTTGGCGGATAGATAATTCCATCCCCGTAGCGCGTACATTTCTTGCCTTCCAAACCCGCAAAAGCGAATCATGCCAACCCTTGCCAGACACTGCCATTTGTTCCGCCAATTCCTGGCGAGCCGATGATCCCTTGTCTTTGCGGCAAATTGAGCCGGATGATCATCCTATCATTTTTCTGGGCTTTGTTCCAGTATTTCGCCCTTTTTGGTGCGGTTCCTGCATAACAAAAAATGTTTGACGCTCGAATCATAGGTTAGTAATGATGTCTTTATGTATTGAATCGGCTATATTTACAGTCAAAAAAAGTCTGGAAATGCAAGACTCTATAAGTGATAAGGCTGATTCGCGGTTACGCCGTTCAGGTAAATTTAGGTTAGAACATTTAAATAATATGAATTCTACTGCTTTTATAGCTAGACCTTTATCTGCGCTGCGAATCGGATTTCAGCGTAAATTTTCTGGCAAATTTTCTGGTAAGGCTTCTGTGGCGATGGGTATTGGCTTATTTATCGCCGCGCCAGCCTTTCTTGCACCAGCTGTGCTGGCTGCAAACAGCGCGTCTGTTAAATTAGCGCCAGCCCCGATTTCGGCTATCGGTGATAATATCGCCTCTGTTGACGACCCGGCTTTGCCGCAACATGACGTAATGGACGCCTTTGATGGTAATAATGGCCGGCTAGCCTTGCCGCGCACCCGCCCTGATTATCTGGCAACTTTAGGCGGTGTTCGCGTAGCCATTGAAACCCCGACCGCACGTCCTGGCATTGCCGATATTCTGCCGCAAGCGACTGCAAATATTGAACAGATGGTGCGCCGGGAGGCTGGACAGCGAATCAGCAAAATATTTGATCTGACTCTATCTAGCGGCGAAACACTGGCGAAATTGCTAAAGAAAGCTGATTTCACAAACAGTGACATTGCCTCTATATCCAAAGCACTTTCTGGCAGAATTGATTTGCGGCGTCTGCAAATTGGCACGCGATTCACCGCCGCACTAGACCCGCAAGGCCAGGCGGTTGCTTTGCAAGTTCATTTACCACGCAACAGCCAGAAGCAGGGCGCATTTAAAAATATTTATCTGGACCATTATGTGATTCGCCATGACGGGCTAGCTGATCCGGAACTTCAGGGCTGGCAGTCTATCCGTGCGATACGCCCGGTTGAGCTGCGCTCGGTGCATGCAGGTAACGAGATTAGCCTATCTTTATATGATGCCGCCCAGCAGGTTCAAATACCGATTAAGGTATTGGATGAATTTGTTCGGGTGATGAGCTTTTCAGTAGATTTTCAGCGCGAAGTACAAAATGGCGATCAGTTTGAGCTGATCTATGATACCGCTATTGATAAATTAACCGGCAAGCTTCTGTCCTCTGATAGCCTGCAATATGCCGGCATTGTGCTTTCTGGCAAAAAAATGGGCTTTTACCGGTTTGTCCATCCAAATGGCAAAGAAGGCTGGTATGACCGTAATGGCGAATCAGCGGTGCGAACTCTGATGCGAACCCCGGTTAATGGGGCACGGATTAGTTCTGGCTTTGGCATGCGCCGTCATCCGGTTACCGGATATAACGCCATGCATCGTGGTTTGGATTTTGCGGTGCCAACAGGCACCCCTATTCTGGCTGCGGGTACCGGGCATATTGAATATGCTGGATGGAATGGCAATTATGGCCGCTATATCCGTATTCGTCATAACTCTACCTACAAAACAGCCTATGCCCATCTCTCGCGCCTGGCGAGCGGGATTCGCAATGGCCGTTTGGTACAGCAAGGCGAGGTCATCGGGTATGTCGGCTCTACTGGCCGTTCGACAGGACCGCATTTGCATTACGAGATTCTGGTAAATAACCGCCGCTTGAACCCGCTAACGGTGAAATTGCCATCTGGTGAGGGTGTGCCGGACGATCTTATGTCAGCCTTCAAAGCCCAAATAGATCGTGTTGAGCGCAAAATGCGCGATAGCGCAACCCCGCTTTATGCCGGTATCAGTTTGCAACAGGCCAGCCTGTCACGTTAGGCTGGTTTGCACCCTCTCGCTATAAGAGCTGTTAGCCATGCCAAATCCTGTATCAGAGACTAGCCAGCAGATGTTCCTTGATGAGATTTGGCGCTTTCCAGTAAAGGGGTTTGCCGGCGAGCAGCTGCAGCAGATTGACGCGAATGCCGGCCAGCTATTGCCGCATGACCGCGAATATGCGCTGACCACCGGCCATCCAAAATCCCATGAAAGGCTGGCAGAAGGCTGGCTGCCAAAACGGCATTTTCTGCAATTATTAAATGAAGCCAGGCTAGCCGGACTGGAAATTCGGTTTGATTCTTCACGCCAGACGCTGAGCCTGTTTGAAAATGGCCAGATAGTGGCATCAGCCCCGGCAAATGATCGGGCCGCCCTATCCCAAGCCTTGTATGAACGGATGCCAGAGGCCTTTTCCCAGCCCCCCTGTCTCTTATACACATCTGA
>WTHX01000085.1:0-12288 GCA_011522975.1 Alphaproteobacteria bacterium
GGCGATGAATTGAAAGTCATCCGCGAAGTTGATGGCGGTCTTGAGCATATCACATCAAAAATGCCTGCAATCATTACGGTTGACCTGCGGTTGAATGAACCACGCTATGCGTCATTGCCAAACATCATGAAGGCTAAGAAAAAGCCACTTGATCAAGTCAGCCTTGAAGACCTAGGGGTGGATGCCGCACAGCGTCTGACCGTGGTCAAAGTTGAAGAGCCGCCAGCACGTGAAGCTGGTATCACCGTTGCATCAGTCAGTGAACTGGTCGACAAACTGAAAAACGAAGCCAAAGTTATTTAAGGGGTCAACCATGTCTATTCTCGTTCTTGCAGAACACGATAATAATGAATTAAACCCAGCAACTTTGAATGCGGTTGCGGCTGCTGCTCAAATCGGCGGCGATATCGATATTCTTGTTGCAGGTAGCGGCTGTGGTGCTGTTGCTGATGCGGCGGCAAAAGTTGCTGGCGTCAACAAAGTCCTTTGTGCCGATAGTGCTGAATACGCCAATGGCATTGCTGAAAACATGATCCCATTGATCATGTCTGTTGTTGATGGTTACAGCCACTTGATGGCCGCCGCCACAACATACGGCAAAAACATTCTGCCTGGCGTTGCCGCGCTTAAAGATGTTGCTCAGATCTCTGACATTATCCGCGTTGATGATGCCGACACATTCCAGCGTCCCATTTATGCTGGCAATGCTTTGGCCACCGTCAAATCAGGTGAAGCGCTGAAAGTGATCACTGTCCGCACAACATCATTTGAAGCCGTTGCAGCAGATGGCGGCAGTGCCGCTGTTGAAGCCGTTGGCGCAACAGGCGATGCCGGCAAGACAGCCTTTGGCAAGTCTGAGTTGTCATCATCTGATCGCCCTGAACTGACATCTGCCAAGATTGTTATTTCTGGCGGCCGCGGTATGCAGGATGGCTCAAACTTTGCCATGCTTGAAAAAGTTGCCGATAAACTGGGTGCGGCTGTTGGCGCATCACGCGCGGCGGTTGATGCGGGTTTCGTGCCAAATGATTATCAGGTCGGCCAGACAGGGAAAGTTGTTGCTCCTGATCTTTATGTTGCCGTTGGTATCTCAGGCGCAATTCAGCACCTTGCTGGCATGAAAGACTCAAAAGTCATCGTCGCCATCAACAAGGATGAAGAAGCCCCGATTTTCCAGGTTGCTGATTACGGTTTGGTGGATGATTTGTTCACCGCTGTGCCAGAACTTGATGGCGAGTTATAAGCCATAACAATTTTGAAAGCGGGGCTTGCGGGCCCCGTTTTTTTTGGCCCTTTTAAAGGCCAGCGTGATTATTGCTTTAAGGTTTTGATCACCGCATCAATCACATCCGGCTGATCCCATTCAAGCGGGCCTTCCACCATGCCAATGATCTGACCGCCGGGACGGATAAAATAACTGCTGGGCATAACACGAATTTTTAAAGCGCGCGGCAAATCCCCTGACTTGTCGAATACAGACCGCGCAATAGTGATGCCTTTATCCGCCAAAAATGGCGCGCCAAAATCAATCCCTTTGCGGTCGAGCCCGATCAGCATCACCGCCATATTATGGCTGGCCAGCGCATCATCAAGACGTTGCAATTGAGGCAATTCATGAACACAAGGTGGGCACCAACTGGCCCAAAAATTGACCAGCATTGGCCGATCAACCCGCAATGCCAAAGGTGACATATCCCCTGTTTGATCAAGCAAAGGCGTATCAGGGCTTGCCCGATCAAGCGGTTTCATTGTATCCAATGCAGCAGAGGCATTACGCAAAAGGCCAAAATGGGTCAAACCAAAGCCTAAAACGCCAGCGGCCAATTTATGGTTTAACTGGCGGCGTGATAAGGTGAGATTGTGGATCTTGCTCATGAACGGAAAATAACAGATGACTGATAACAAAAATACTAAAAATGCCAGCAGTATTTGGGGCGGCCGCTTTGATGGCGGGGTTTCCAGCGTGATGGAACGCATCAATGCATCAATTGATTTTGACCGTGAGCTTTATCGTCAAGACATCGCAGGGTCAAAAGCCCATGCCGCTATGCTGGTTAAGACCGGAATTATCAGCCAAGATGATGGCGATGCCATTGCCCAAGGGCTGGATCAAATCGCTGATGAGATCAGCCAAGGCCAGTTTGAATTTTCCGCCGCCCTTGAAGATATTCACATGAATATCGAAACCCGCTTGGCCGAACTAACCGGTGATGCGGCGAAAAGATTACACACCGCCCGGTCGCGCAACGATCAAGTCGCCACTGATTTGCGGCTTTGGGTGCGTGATGCCATTGATCAGATTGATGCTGATATCAAAGCCCTGCAAGCCAGCCTTGTTGACCAAGCCGAAACCCACGCTGCCACGGTCATGCCCGGCTATACCCATTTGCAAACCGCCCAGCCTGTTACCGTTGGCCATCACCTGTTGGCCTATGTTGAAATGCTGGGGCGTGACCGCAGCCGATTTGCCGATGCCAGAACACGGCTTAATGAATCTCCGTTAGGCGCGGCGGCATTGGCGGGGACGTCTTTTCCGATTGACCGTGACATGACCGCCAAAACACTTGGGTTTAGCCATGCCATGCGCAATTCGATGGACGCGGTTTCGGATCGTGATTTTGCCGTTGAGTTTTTATTCAACGCCAGCCTGACGGCCATTCATCTGTCGCGTCTGGCCGAAGAATTGGTGTTGTGGTCATCGGATCGTTTTGGATTCATCACCTTATCAGATGAATTTTCCACCGGCTCATCAATCATGCCGCAAAAGCGCAACCCTGATGCCGCTGAATTGGTGCGGGCCAAGCCAGGCCGAATCACTGGAAGCCTAATCGCGCTAATGACCATTTTAAAAGGTCTGCCCATGACCTATGGCAAAGATTTGCAGGAAGACAAAGAGCCTGTGTTTGATGCGGCGGAACATGTGATGATCGCGCTGGCGGCAACCACGGGCATGATGCGTGACCTAACATTCCAGCCGGATGCGATGCGTGAGGCCTTGATGCATGGTTTTGCCACCGCCACTGATTTGGCCGATTGGATGGTGCGGGTGTTAAACCTACCCTTCCGCCAAGCCCATCATGCCACAGGGGCAATTGTCGCCTTGGCTGAAAAGAAATCATGCCGGCTTGATGAATTGACGCTTGCTGATATGCAATCGGTCTTGCCGGAGATTACAAATGATGTATTTGACGTGCTGACTGTGGATCATTCGGTGGCATCACGCACCAGCCTTGGGGGAACCGCGCCTCAATTGGTTGAAAAGGCGGTCAAAGCCGCAAGAAAACAGTTTGATCTTTAATCGCCACACCATAAAGTAAGGTTCAGGAGGCCATGATGTCCGCAAATAGAACACCACAGCATAACGGGGTTAACAGCACTGGAGCAATCCGTCTTGACCACCCCCGCCGTCCGTATCTTCAGATCATGGCCATGGTTCTACTTGGCCTGATTTTAGCATCAAGCCTGAGCGCTTGCGGCAAGCGAGGGGAGCCTTACCGCCCTTCAGAAGTGCCTGAAGCATCATCAACATCATAGGCCTGTCATGTCTGGTTTTTCGCGTGTAAACGGCCATTTAACGGTTGATGGCCTTAGCCTTAATGATTTGGCCGACGAATTTGGCACCCCACTTTATGTCTATTCAGCGGCGGCAATCACGGATGCCTATCATCACTTCCGTGATGCGGTCTCCGGCGCGGATAGCCATATCCATTTTGCCCTGAAAGCCAATTCTAATCTGGCGGTTTTGAAACTGCTGGCCAATCTTGGTGCGGGCGCGGATATTGTTTCTGGCGGCGAAATGGAACGGGCTTTGGCGGCAGGGATTGCGCCTGAAAACATCATTTTTTCAGGGGTTGGCAAAACCGATGCTGAATTGCTGGCCGCGATGTCAATTGGCATTGGCCAGATCAATGCCGAATCCCCAGCAGAAGTTGACGCGATTATCCGTTTGGCGACAAGCCATCATCACCAATGCCGCGTGGCCTTGCGGGTTAACCCTAATGTTGATGCCAAAACCCACGCCAAGATTGCAACGGGCAAAAGCGATACAAAATTCGGCATCAGCATGGACGAATGCCCCGGGCTATATCGGCGGATGGCTGAAAGCGGCGTCATTACCCCTGCGGGGCTGGCGGTGCATATAGGCTCACAGATCATGACGCTGGAGCCTTTTGAAAACGCTTGGCATAACCTAGTTGATTTGGCTGAAGACCTCCGTCAAAGCGGGCTTGATGTTCCGGGGCTTGATCTTGGTGGCGGCTTAGGCGTGGATTACGCCACTGGCCAGCCTGCTGAAGTCGCGGCTTTTGGCGCATTGGTGACACGACTTTTCGGCAACCGTAAATTTTCGCTGGGGTTTGAACCTGGCCGCTGGATTACCGCTGAAGCAGGGGCGTTGCTGACCCAGGTCATCTACACCAAAGATGCCCCATCCAAGCAATTTGTGATTGTTGATGGCGCGATGAATGATTTGATCCGGCCAACACTCTATGAAGCCTATCACCGGATTGAACCTGTGGCGGATCATGGTGCTATGGCCAAAAAGGCTGATATTGTCGGCCCTGTTTGTGAAACAGGCGATTACCTTGGGCTCGATCGTGACATGCCTGAACTGTCGACAGGTGATTTGCTGGCGGTGATGTCTGCCGGGGCTTATGGGGCAGTGATGCGGTCTTCGTATAACACCCGCCCACCGGCAGCCGAGGTTCTGGTGATCGATGGCGAGGCTCATTTGGTCTCACCACGCCAAAGCGTTGCTGATTTATTGGCTTTGGATACGATCCCTGCTGTCTTGCGCTAACGGCAGTCTATTCGACTGGCCGCAGGACAGGCACAACGATAATTTCTGTAATTACATCATCTTCGATCAGGTCATCCAAGGTGATCTGGGTGGTAAAGGCCATGGCGGCATCACCTGCGATGACAGGCGCATCAAGGCGGATGGTTTTTTCCGCCAAAATCGCCCCCAATTGATCGGTCACCGTCACCAGCAAATCAGGCGCATGCACTGGCCAGCCAGAATTATTGGTGACTTCCCCCAACACCCTGATCGTATCTCGGCGCCGGGTGGCGCTAAGCCGCCCCACATCAACGGCGGTCACATCAGGGGTGATTGTCAGACCAATGGATTGATAAACCGCCACCATTGGCGGTGATAAGGCGGAAATTGTGTTGCGATAAATACTTAACACCGCCACCAGAGCAATCACCAGCACAATCATCACCGCCGTGACGCGCCATGATTTCAATTGCTGGATGAGATCAGCATCCTCCGTGACGACATTGGCCCCACCACGTTTGGCTTCCCAGATATGACTGCAAACCGAACAACGCACCCGCCGACCGCCGGTTTGTATATCGGCGGTTTCAACCCTAAAAATCGTTTCACAATGCGGACAAGTCAGCAGCATCTTTTCACCTTTATTCTGGACCTACTATACCAAGAACTGGCCGCTTCGCCAGTGGTGATCATATTTCAAGTGATCACATTACAACAGCGGAACATTCGTGTATGGTGTCGCCATGATGGGATCAATGTTAAATCGCGCCATAAAATACAGCCTTATATTAGGGGCTGTTTTAATTGCCTTATTCATCGCCATGGTGCAGCAATTTGCCCATGGGGTGCGTTATATTTCAGATGCGCCCAGCCCAATTGATCAAGGCCAGAAATCGACCACAGGGATTGTGATTGCCACCGGCAGTGAAGGCCGCCTTGAAACAGGTTTAACTTTGTTGCTTGCGGATCATGCTGATCGTTTGCTGATATCAGGCACAGGGGCTGGCGTTACAAAACCTGACATTCTAAGGGTTGCCAATCAAAACGGGGCATTTGATGAGGCCCGTTTAAAACAAGCGATTGATTGCTGTGTTGACTTAGACCCCGCCGCATCAAACACACAAGGCAATGCCGTCCAATCCAAACACTGGGCTGAACAGCATCAATTGTCACAATTGATTTTGGTGACGTCTGATTTTCATATGCCGCGGGCGATCAAAATGTTCCATGCCGCCATGCCTGATCGCACCATCATCGCCCATCAGGTTGAAACACCGTGGTTGCAGCCTGATCAATTTGGCGCGTTAAGATGGTGGCAATCCACAAGGCGGGTGCAAATCATCAGCCGTGAGATGGTTAAATATTATGCCCATCGGATCAGCGGGTCATAGCCGCGCATGCCATTAATCAGGCCTTAATCCAGTTGACCTATATCTTTAATCTTGGATCGAATATCGCGGGTCCGGCTAAACAGGTCTTCTAATTTTTCAGCCTCTTTCCAGCGAATGGCGCGCTGAAGATAGGATAGGTCTTCGTTAAACCGCCCCAGCATTTCCAGAACCGCATCGCTGTTATTGATGAAAATATCACGCCACATCACAGGGTCAGACGCCGCAATTCGGGTGAAATCTCTAAACCCTGATGCTGAATATTTCATCACATCGTTTTGGACTTGCTGTTCAAAATCAAACGCTGTCCCAACTATGGTATAGGCAATCAAATGCGGCAGGTGAGACGTGATGGCCAAGACACGGTCATGGTATTCAACAGTCATATCTTCGACAAGCGCGCCCATCCCCAATAAAAACTGGGTGAAATTGGCGACAATTTCTGCATCTACCCCTTGGGGCAGGATGATCCAATAGCGGTCTTTGAAAAGCGTTGCAAAGCCTGCTTCTGGCCCTGAATATTCTGTCCCTGCAATCGGGTGAGACGGCAGGAAATGAACACCAGATGGAATCGAAGGCGATACATCTTTAACAACTGAGGCTTTGGTTGAGCCTGTGTCCGTCACCACCGCACCAGATTTAAGCGCAGGCGCAAACCCCGCCACCGCTGAGGCCATCGCCCCAACAGGGATCGCCAAAATCACCAGATCAGCATCGCGCACGGCATCTTCTGCGGTCTCAACCACCTCATCCCCAAGGCCAATTTTGCGGGCAGTGGCGCGCACAGTTTCATTATTGTCAAAAGCAACAATACGGCCCGCCAGACCATTTGATTGGCTGGCACGAATAACAGAGGAGCCGATCAGCCCAAGGCCAATTACAGCAATCGTATTATAAAGCGGTGATGTGTTTTGCGGCGTTGCCATCAGGATGCACCCCCATCAAGCGTCGCAGCAAAATCTTTGAACGCCATGGCGGTGATTTCCATTTCTTCGTCATCCCCCACAGACATGCGCAAGCAATCTGGCAGGCCATAGGGCACCATTTTCCTCAATTGAATGCCGCGGCTGGCCATAAACGCATGGGCGGCGGCGGCCTGATCCGCATCAGCAAATTGGATTAAGAAAAAATTGGCGCTTGACGGTAAGGCTTTGAACCCTGCTTGGGTGATGGATTCCTGCATCCGCGGCAACCATGTGGTGTTATGGGCAACACTGCGGTCATAAAAATCACGGTCCAGAACAGCGGCACGGCCTGCTGTTGCCGCCGCCGCGTTAACGCTAAACGGCCCCCTGATCGACGCCAAAACATTAAGGATTGGCAAAGGGAAATACCCCCATCCCAAGCGCAATGATCCCAGCCCAAAAATCTTAGAAAACGTCCGCAGCATGACGATATTATCATGGCTTTCGACATATTCTGCACCATCGGTATAACTGCTGTCATCATGGGGAATATATTCAGCATAGGCGCTATCCAACACAATAATCACGTCTTTAGAGACCGCCGCAATCAGCCGTTCGACTTCTGATTTACTGATCATCGTCCCTGTTGGATTATTCGGGTTGGCCAGAAAGATAATCCGTGTTTTGGGCGTCACCGCATTGATGATGGCATCAACACTGACGGTGAGGTTTTCATCCATCGCGGTGACAGGAATACCGCCTGCGATTCTGATGGCTTGGGGAAAGACCAAAAACCCATATTGGGTGATGATGGCTTCATCGCCATTTTCCAAATAGGCGGTGCATAAAAGCCCAATCAATTCATCCGACCCATTGCTGGGCAGGATGTGGTCAGGGTTAAGATCAAACCGTTGGGCAATCGCATTGACCAAATCACGGCTGATCTGTTCTGGGTAGCGATGCAATTCAGCCCCGATTGTTTGCAAGGCTTCAACCGCTTTGGGTGATGGTCCCAAAGCACCTTCATTGACCGATAATCTGATCTGGCGGCCTTCAGGCAGAGGCGTCACATCAGGGCGGTAAGAGACCAATGATTGAACAGAAGATTTAGGGGTAATAGCCATGATCATTAACCAGCAGAAAACGTGCGTTTTTGTATGATTCCAACAAGGCCATCCGCATCAGCATGATAGCCGTCATGTTCTGTTATTGTGCCATTTTCAACACATAGCGTGACGTCAGCCTGTGAAGCATCTGGCAATTGACGCGCTACAATAACCGCATCCTTTAAGACAGTGCCAGCAATTTTTTGCCCCTTAATAAATGGCGTGACGGCCATGATAAAAACCTGACCATTCTGGCGGCTAAGATCATCAAGCCAATTTGGATTGGTCTGACCATAGGGAAGCACCCCTAAATCAGCATCACCCTTGGCGACAGCATCAATCACATCAACGACGCTAGAGCCAATCACGGGGTCAATATCGGCACCGAAACAAAAGGCAGCGGTTGATCGCATTTCAGCATCATCACCCATGGCGATTTTCAGCCTTTGTTGATTGTTGATATTATTGGCGATCATCTGCCGCCAGATCACTTCAATCATTTGTGGGGATAGGGATGTGGCCGCGACCAAGCCTCTGATCAAATCAGCCTCTCGCCCAGGGCGGAAGATATGCTGCCCGCTTTTAGCGGCAACAACCGCGCTGGCCAAAGCCGCGCGTTCTTCTATTGCTGACAGAATTTGACGATCCAAAGCATCAATTTTGCTTCGAATGTCAGCCAGTTTTTCTTGATCAGATGCTGACATGCCTATCTCAATTAAAAATCATGACTACCGTTATAAAGACCGTTGAGATTTCACCCCAGCCAATTGCCCCGATGCTTTGATCTTTGCCTTATTCTTAGCTGATGCGCGATCTCCCTTTACGGCATAAATCATTTTAGCCGCTTCGACAATCAAAACACCACCCATTGGGTTGGGCAAACGTTCAACAAAAGGCGCATAGCGGGGGTAAAACCGCGATTGTGATGGTGGGGCGGCAAGGGCTTGATGGATTTTAATGGCGTCAAAACCGTGATCTTGCAACAGATGTTTGATCTGATTTGAAGAATAAGGCTGGCCACGACCAAAAGGCGTGTCATCACGGCTTGCCCACATAGAACTGCGATGCGGCACCACCAAGACCAGTTTGCCTTGACCTTTTAACACCCGCCACAATTCATCGGCCATGTCTTTTGGCACGGCGGCGGTTTCAAAGCAATGCATCACCAACAGCAAATCCAGACTGGCATCCAGCAGGGGCAATTGATGTTCATCAACCCTAGCCTGACGGCGGGGTAAACGCGGGGCTGGCGGCCATGGCGTGATCTCACCTGCTATCGTTTGAAGATTGATTAAATGCGGATAATGATCGCTGAAATATTTCAAATACGGGCGGGCATAACCCAAAGCCGCGATATCAAGATCATGATGATGTTCTGGATATGCTGACGTCATAACAGGCTTTAATTTGCGGCCAATCAAATGCCGCACCATCCGACCGATGGCGGTTTGATAATATGCCGGTAAAGGATGATCCATCCTTGTTATTGCCTCCTTGCCATTGACGCTCTGCCATTGACGACTTGTCGGGGTCTCCTTGTCAGGCCTTACCCCCTTGTCTTTTGCCCTTAATGCTTGCCCCTTGATCTCCATTATGGTGAATTCTATTTCAAGATCATGAAATAACCTGTCGCTGGAGAAAAAAATGGCTGCCTCAACATCTGCCCAATGGTATCGCATCCCTGCGTTGAAAGACAACTATATCTGGATGCTGGAAAACCCGTCCACTGGTGCTTTGGCGATTATTGATCCCGGTGAAACAGAGGCAGTGATGGCGGCGCTCAAAGCCCATGACCTGACCCCGACGGAGATTATCAACACCCATCACCATGCTGATCACACGGATGGCAATGCGGCATTAAGGGCTGCTTTTGACATCCCTTTGATGGCGCCAGCATCTGAACAGGCGCGGATCGCTGATATCACCACCCCTGTCAGCCATGGCGACCGCGTCACCATCGCGGGCTATGATGCCCATGTGATCGAAACCCCTGGCCATACCACCGGCCATGTGGCGTTCCATCTGCCAGATATTGGCGGTGATCATGGTATTGCCTTTGTTGGGGATACGTTATTTTCCATGGGATGCGGGCGTGTATTTGAAGGCACGATGGCTGAAATGTGGGCTTCACTTGCGGCGTTGCGTGATTTGCCTGATGAAACATTGATTTGCGCTGGCCATGAATATTCAGCCGCCAATGCTGATTATGTTGCCTCACTCAATTGGTCACGCGCCGAATCCCATGACCGTATGGCAGCCATCAAATCTTTACGCGCCGAAGGTGAGCCAACCTTGCCTGTCATGCTTGGGGTGGAAAAAAAGGCCAATCCATTTTTGAATTGTGATGCGCCTGATTTAATTGCCGCCATGAATATGCCAGCCGATTCAGACCCTGCTGAAGTGTTTGACGCATTGCGGACAGGCAAAGATCAGTTTTAAATCCTGAGCGCAGCCCAAAATGGCCTTAGCCAATATTGGACAAACGATAGGCCACAGTTTTGCAATTGGGGTAAACATCAGGCTTTTGAGTGGTGACAGCAACCCCCACCACATCTTTCATGGCTGAAATGCGGTCAAAAATTCGCCGCGCCAAGGTTTCCTGCAAATCATAATGCTGGGCTTCGGCTAAAGTGATCACGGCTTCACGGACTTGGTCATAATCCAGCGTGTCGGCAACGGTATCGGCTGTCGGTTCATTATCAGGGTCTAGCCTGACCTCAACATCGATCAGAACACGCTGTTTTTCGGCACGTTCAAAGTCGTGCAGACCAATTGAGCAAATCACTTCGACTTCGCGCAAAAACACACTGCGCACTACAGATAAAGAATTATTTTGAGTCACGAAGAAGATACCTCTTCAAGAAAAGCCACATCACGGTTTGGCGGGCTTAAATGCAAGCCGCCATCAATGGTAATGGTATGACCTGTCATAGAGGTTGTGTCCAGTATCATTATCGCCGCCCGGGCAATATCTTCAAGCATCGCGCCTTGGCCCAGCGGGTTGCGTTGATGGGCAATCTTATATTCGGCATCGGTTTGATCGCCTGAACGAAGCGTAATCCCAGGGGCAATGCCATTAACCCTGACATGAGGGGCATAGGCTTGGGCGGCTAAAGTGGTCAAGCCATCCATGGCAATTTTGGATAAAGTATAACTGTAATAATCAGGGTTCAGCCCGCTTAATTTCGCATCGGTGATATTAATCACCGCACCTTTTGTGCTGGGGAAATGCGGTTTGATGCGGGCGGCAAAAGCGCGGGTCATCACCGCAGGGGCGGTCATATTCACCGCCATGTGACGGTTGATCATCTCAGCCGAAACCGTATCCGCATCATCCAAATCAAATAGGGAGGCATTATGGATCAATCCCATCACCCCTTCATGGACAGGCAAAGATGTGATCATGGCTTCGGCAGAAGACGCATCTGATAAATCCGCCTGATGCAGAAAACACCGCCCGCCATGTTTTTTAATCTGATGGGCTGTATCTTCGGCTGCTTCTTTGGAGGACCGGTAATGCAGATGCACAACCCAACCCCGGCGCGCCAAATCAAGCGCCAAATGACGACCAACCCGCAATGATGCGCCTGTGATCAAGACCGATTTCGGTATGTTATCTTTCATGATGCCCATGATAAGCCCCTTTTATCTGTGCCTTATCGGCACGGCTTGGGCTAAACCGAGGCGGTGATGTAATCGGGGATAATCCCTGATTCATTAATGGCTTGATCAGCCCCACCATCGCGAAACAGCCCATGGCCTGTGATCAACACCGTCTTCAAGCCAAATGCCTGCCCACCTAAAATATCAGTATGCAGACTGTCACCAACCATGGCGATGCGATCATAATCCAAGTTGGAGCGCGCGGTGATCTGTTCAAGTCTATGAAGCGCCAAATCAAAGACCGGGGCATGGGGTTTGCCAAACCATTTGACCTGATCAAAAGCGTTCAATCGATGGGCGGCAGCAGCAACCCAATAACCTGGCTCACGGCTGTATCCATATTCTTGAGGGGCGGCGACATCTGGATTGGCCACCAAGACTTGGGCACCATTGGCCATGGCATTGACCAAGCAATCTTGCCAATTTTCATTCCAATGCACCGTGCCAAA
>WTHX01000085.1:12388-28174 GCA_011522975.1 Alphaproteobacteria bacterium
GACTTCGCCATTTCCAACAGATGATCTGCCCCTGGCACGGCTTCTGACCCAATATTTAAAACGCCATAACCATCCAATAGAAGCGCATCAAATTCGCTGAGAATATCGCGCAAGCGATCATGGTGTTGCGATTGACGAGGTTCAACCTGAGGCGATTGAGCGGACGGCATATGCCCCCGCAAGCCTTCATAAACAGAAAGGGTGGTGGCTTTGGTCATAGGCTGGGTAAAATCAAAATCACCTGCGTTGGTTTTATTTATACCCATGTCATTTCCCTAAATTCATTGACCTTGAGACCGCGTCCAGCAATGTTATACCAGAATTAAGATTTTAATTCGCAATCAAATTAACTGTTTAAACCATATGACCCCGATAATACCATGACTTCATCATCCACCCCTTCACCGAAACACCAAACCATTCTGATCACCGGCTGTTCGTCCGGCATTGGATTGGATACCGCCCTTCGGTTTCGGGATATGGGCTGGCAGGTGTTGGCGACATGCCGCCAGGAAAAAGATTGCGCTCAACTGATCAAACAGGGCGTGATCTCTTTTCCTTTGGATTATGAAGATGAAGCCTCAATTGAGGCTGGGTTCGATGAGGCCATGAAGCATTCAGGCGGGCGGATTGATGTGTTGTTCAATAATGGCGCTTATGCCATCCCGGCCGCGGTTGAAGATGTTCCGACAGCGGCCATGCGGCAAATCTTCGAAGCCAATTTTTTTGGCTGGCATCATTTAACGCGGCTTGTTCTGCCTGTCATGCTGACCCAAGGTCATGGCCGTATCATTCAAAATTCATCCGTTCTTGGTTTTGCCGCCATGCGGATGCGCGGCGCCTATAACGCAACGAAATATGCCATCGAAGGGCTGACCGATACCATGCGACTGGAACTGATTGGCACAGGGGTGGAAATGATTTTGGTGGAGCCCGGGCCAATCCGCACCCGCATTCGTGAAAACGGCTATGAAAATTTCAAAACTTGGATCACATGGCGTGGCACACGGCTGGAACGACTTTATGAAAAAACGCTAATCCCGCGATTGGCGGCGGTCAACCCGCCCCGCGATACGTTTGAATTGATGCCTGATGCGGTGACTGATGCGGTGGTGCATGCGGCGACTTCGGCGAAGCCGCGGATCCGCTATCGGATCACCACCGCGACAAAATTGATGGCACTGATCAAGCGCGTCACCACATCACGCGGGTTTGATCGCGTCGCCGCCCGTTATTAGTCCCCTACAATTAGTCCCCAGCAATTAATCGCGGTAATTTGAGCCTTCATCGTCAAGAATGGCTTTCATTTCGACCATATGGCGATCCGCTTGCTGGGGATAATTTTCAATCTCATCGGCGGTTTTGGATGCAATTTCATCCGACAAATAACGCAAGGGCTGACCGGTCTGAAGCGCGCGAATGTAATTTTCAGTCGCCCGTTCAAAATAATAAAGACGGTTAAACGCATCTGCCGCGGAATGGCCGATCACAAGCACGCCATGATTGCCCATCACCATGACTTTGATCTTGGGGTCTTGCAGCATAGAGGCACAACGCTGGCCTTCTTCTTCAAAAGCCAACCCGCCGTAATTGTTATCAACCACGACACGGTCAAAGAACATGGCTGAGTTTTGATCAATGGCGGGCAAGCGGCTATCCGCAAGCGATGCCAAGACCGTGGCATGGATCGAATGAACATGCATGACGCAGCGGGCATGGGGGCATTGACGGTGGATGGAGCCATGCAACCCCCAAGCGGTGGGGTCTGGCGCATCTTCACCTTCCATGGAGGATGGGTCATTGGCATCCAGCAACAGCAAATCAGACGCCCTGATGCGTGAGAAATGACGTTGGTTCGGATTCATCAAAAATTGCGTGCCATCCTCATTAACAGCAAGGCTGAAATGATTGGCGACGGCTTCATGCAAATTGTATTTTACCGCCCATCGAAAGGCACAGGCCATATCAACACGTTCTTCATAATGGTCAATATTAGCACGATTATTTGCGATTGATGTCACAGCCATGATGATCCTCCATTTTCTAAAATACTGTCCGTAAATAAAGGCTTTGGCAAGATGATTTTAAAAACCCAGCCTTGGGCTGATTTGGGCTTCCAATTTGCGATTTTATCAGGGCAAAACATCAAACATGTCTGATTGGTCATTAAATTTGTCTTTTCTTGACCAATCCCTGTGATTTTCTCTTGTCAGGATAGCAATATAGTGTTGAGAATTTGATATGCGTTATTCTGGTTTTTCCATCCTTAAACAAGCCTTGACCGGTCATAAATCCTGGCCGAAAGCATGGCGGACGCCTGACCCTAAACCGGCCTATGATTATATCATCGTTGGCGGCGGTGGTCATGGCCTGTCAACGGCGTATTATCTGGCCTCTGTTTATGGGGCAAAGAATATCGCTGTGCTTGAAAAAGGCTGGTTGGGGTCGGGCAATATTGGCCGCAACACCACCATCATCCGGTCAAATTATCTGCTGGATGGCAATGTGCCGTTTTATGAAATGTCGCTGAAACTTTGGGAAGGGTTGGAACAGGATTTCAATTACAATGCCATGGTCTCACAGCGTGGCATTATCAATCTTTATCATTCCGACAGCCAGCGTGATGCCTACGCCCGCCGTGGCAATGCCATGATCATGAACGGCGCTGATGCAGAAATGCTGGATCAAGACGCATTGCGAAAACTATATCCTAACCTGAATTACGACAACGCCCGCTTCCCAATTATGGGCGGATTAGCGCAATGGCGCGGCGGCTCTGTCCGTCATGATGCGGTGGCTTGGGGCTATGCCAGAGGCGCGGATCGCCTTGGGGTGGATATCATCCAAAATTGTGAAGTCACTGATTTCATCATCGAAAAAGGCGCATGCACCGGGGTGATGACCAATAAAGGCAAGATCATGGGCAAGAAGATCGGCGTTGCTGTTGCGGGGTCAACCACCCGGGTTATGTCGAAAGTTGGGATGAACCTGCCGATCGAAAGCCATGTCCTGCAGGCTTTTGTTTCAGAAGGCTTAAAGCCTATTATCCCCGGGGTGATCACCTATGGCATGGGGCATTTCTATATCAGCCAGTCGGACAAAGGCGGGCTGGTCTTTGGCGGCGATATTGATGGCTATAATTCTTATGCCCAGCGCGGCAATCTGCCGGTGGTGGAACATGTCTGTGAAGGCGGGATCGCCATGATGCCGTATATTGGCAAAGCCAAAATGTTGCGGATGTGGGGCGGCATTATGGATATGTCCATGGATGGATCGCCGATCATTGATAAAACAGGGATTGATCGTCTTTATCTCAATACAGGCTGGTGTTATGGCGGGTTTAAAGCCACCCCTGCTTCGGGTTATTGTTTTGCCCATCTTCTGGCCAATGATGAACCCCATGACAATGCCACCGCCTTAAGGCTGGATCGTTTTTCAACAGGTGCCGTGATCGATGAACGCGGCGCTGGCGCGCAACCGAATTTGCATTAAGGGGCGGATATGATCATTAACCATCCATTGCTTGGCCCAAGAGATGCGTCTGAATTTTATTACATTGGCGATGCGTCGATGATCATGCGTCCTGATGCTGGTCCTGATGATCATAGCGCGGAAACCATGGCGGCATTTGATGCCTATCAGCATCACCGCGATAACCCCGCAGGGCTGCACCGTGAGCTTTGGTATCATGAACAAGGCGATCGGTCTTGGCTGATTGTCACCCGCGACACCGTCACCCATGAGATCACAAAAGTTGAAATGGCGCGTGACGTCAAACTGAAAGGCGGTCTCTGATGGCCAAAACTTTCCGTTTAAAAGGTGGGCAGATTGACCGCAAAACGCCGCTGAACTTCTCTTTCAATGGCAAGGGCCTGTCTGGTTTTGCTGGCGACACACTGGCGTCGGCTTTGCTGGCCAATGGCACGCATCTGGTGGGGCGCAGTTTTAAATACCACCGCCCCCGGGGGATTCTTTCTGCAGGGATTGAAGAACCTAACGCCCTGATGACAATCGGCAATGGTGCTGATGCTGACCCAAACACCCGCGCCACCGTCACCGAACTTTATGATGGCTTGGTCGCCAAAAGCCAAAACCATATCGGTCCGCTTGGGTTTGATTTGATGGCGGTTAATGACCGGCTGTCGAATTTTCTGACCGCAGGGTTTTATTATAAAACCTTCATGTGGCCAGCGGCGTTCTGGGAAAAAGTCTATGAGCCGATCATCCGCCATGCGGCAGGGCTTGGCGCATTATCAGGCGAAGATGACCCGAGCCGATATGACAAAGGCTATCTGCATTGTGATGTCTTGGTGATCGGCGGCGGTGCCACAGGATTGATGGCGGCGTTAACCGCTGGCCGGGCCGGTCTTAAGGTGATCTTGGCTGATGAAGACTTCCGCTTGGGCGGACGATTGAATGCTGAAAATGATGTCATCGCTGATCAAAAAGGATCAGATTGGGCCAAAGCCATTGGTGCTGAATTAAATGCCATGCCCAATGTCAGAGTGATGACACGCACCACGGTTTATGGCGCATATGACCATGGTATTTACGGCGCACTTGAACGCGTTGGTGAGCATAAATCCGATCAATCCGGCACACGCCAGATCCTTTGGCGGGTTTATTCTAAACGTGCCGTTCTGGCGGCAGGGTCAATCGAGCGCCCTATTGCTTTCCAAGATAACGACCGCCCGGGCATTATGCTGGCGGGGGCTGTTCGCCAATACGCCAATCGCTTTGCCGTTGCCGCGGGTGAAAATATATCCATCTTCACCAATAATAATGACGGCTGGCGCACCGCCCATGACCTGACCGCCCATGGCGTTAATATCGCAGCGATTATCGATACGCGGCAAAACCCGTTGGATGGCAGCGGCTTAACCGCACCTAAAAACTGCCGCATCATTACAGGGGCTGGCATTGCCAGCACAACAGGCCGCTTGCGGGTCAATAGCCTGACCACAACAACAGGTGAGACCATTAAAACAGATGCCATCGCGGTTTCTGGCGGCTGGTCACCGACCGTGCATTTGACATGTCATCAGCGTGGACGTCCGGCTTGGCGCGATGATATCGCTGCTTTTGTGCCTTCAGGTGATTTGCCTCAAGGGATGGTGGTGGCAGGGGCCGCCAATGGTGATGTCATGCTAAGCCAATGTATTGCCTCAGGCCATGATGCGGCCAAAACCTTGGCGCGCGATTTTGGAAAATCTGTCCCGAAAATGGCCCTGCCAAAAGTGAATGATGCTGATTTCGCGCCTTCATTTGCGATTGAAGCCTGCTGGCATATCCCGCCTAAAAAGGGCCGGGCTTGGGTGGACTTCCAAAATGATGTCACAACAAAAGATATTATCCTGGCGGAAAAAGAAGGTTTTACCGCCGTTGAACATTTAAAACGCTACACCACTCTGGGCATGGCGACAGACCAAGGCAAGACCGCCAATATCCCTGGGCTTGCGGTGATGGCTGAGGTGACGGGCAAGTCTATCCCCGAAGTTGGCACCACGATTTTCCGCCCGCCTTATTCGCCTGTGCCTATTTCAGCCTTTGTGGGGCGCGCCACCGGCAAGAATTATATGCCGACACGGCTGACACCATCGCATCAATGGGCAAAAGACCGAGGCGCGGTCTTTATCGAAGTTGGGCTTTGGTATCGCGCCCAATGGTATCCTGAAAAAGGGGAGACGCATTGGCTTGAAAGCGTCAACCGTGAGGTGATCGCGACCCGCTCTGCTGTTGGGATTTGTGATGTTTCGACCTTGGGCAAGATTGATATCAAAGGCCGCGATGCGGGGGAGTTTATCAACCGTGTTTACGCCAATGGCTTTGCCAAATTGCCTGTTGGGAAAACCCGCTATGGGTTGATGTTGCGCGAAGATGGGTTTGTAATGGATGATGGCACCACCGCAAGGCTGGCTGACAATCATTATGTCATGACCACCACCACCGCCAATGCGGTTGGGGTTTACCGTCACCTTGATTTCTGCCGCCAAGCCATCTGGCCTGATCTGGATGTTGCGATCATTTCAACCACGGATCAATTTGCCCAATTTGCTGTCGCAGGGCCACATTCCCGCAAGTTATTAAGCCGTCTTGTGGATGATGGATTTGATCTGTCGAATGAAGCCTTCCCCTTTATGGCGGCGGCTGAATTAACAGTTTGCGGCGGCGTGCCTGCACGGTTGTTCCGCATTTCATTTTCTGGTGAATTGGCTTATGAACTGGCTGTCCCAGCGGGTTATGGCAATAGTCTGGCCGAAACCTTGATGACGGCAGGTGAAGATTTGGGCGTCACCCCATATGGGCTTGAAGCGCTTAATGTCATGCGAATTGAAAAAGGCCACCCCACCGCCGCTGAATTAACCGGTCAGATTTCGGCCCATCATCTTGGCATGGAACGGATGTTATCCAAGACAAAAGATTTCATTGGGGCGACGTTATCCAAGCGCCCTGAAATGACCCGTCCTGATGGCTATCGTTTGGTGGGGCTGAAGACGATTGACCCTGATGCCATGCTAACAGCAGGGGCGCATTTCCTTGATCGCGGTGCCGCCACCGCCCGCGAAAATGATCTGGGCTGGATGACGTCTGTCGCATGGTCACCAATTGTGGGGTCATCAATTGGCCTTGGTTTTGTCAAAGATGGCCATAACCGTTTTGGTGATGTTATCCGCGCCACTGATTTCGTGCGTGGTACGGACATTGAGGTTGAAATTGTCCATCCCCATTTCGTTGATCCAGAAGGGAAGCGGCTTCATGACTAAATATCGCCTGACCCATGATCACGCCCTTGGCGGTTTTGATGCTAAAGCCGATGGCGCCCATCTGACCGAACAAACAGGCTTTGCCATTATCGCGGTGACCATGGCCAATGGCGGCAAGCGCGGGTTTAACAGTGCCATGAAAAAAATCTTTGGCACGCCTGCCCCTGAAGCCAATCAAATGGTGATTGCGGGTAAGACGCGCATTATTGCCTCTGCCCTTGATCAAGTCTTTGTGGTGGAAAAAACAGACCCTGAAACCTTAGAAGCCAAATTGGTCAAAGGCTTGGGTAAACACGCCACCGTCACCAATCAATCGGATGGTTGGGTGATGCTTGAATACGCGGGACAGCGTGTCCATGAAGGCATGGAACGAATCTCAATGAATGACACCAGCATTGAAGCCTTCCCTATTGGCGGGGTGATGCGGGCATCAATTGAGCATGTCAATGGCATCATCTGCCGCGAGAAGGCAAAAAAGGGTGAGGGGGACAGATTCCTGTTTTTAACCCAGCGGTCTTCGGCAGCATCTTTTGTGCATGGCATCATTGATACCGTGCCCTTTATCGAAGATTAAAACCGCCCTATTGCGCCAGCGCGGCTTCAACTGCTTTTTTGACTTTGGATGATGTTGGTGATGTTGTTGACGAATACCAATTGATCAGCTGGCCATCACGCCCGATCAGATATTTATGGAAATTCCAGCGCGGTTTGGCGATCATCCCCAATTCATCTGCTGCCCATTGATAAAACGGATGGGCATTGCCGCCTTTGACCACAGTCTTATCGGTCATCGGAAAGGTGATGTTAAAATTCACTTCACAAAACTCTTTAATGCCTTCGGCTGATAACGGCTCTTGCCCGCCAAAATCATTGCTGGGGATGCCCAAAACAACCAGCCCTTGGTCTTGGTAGGTTTCGTAAAGCGCCTGCATATCATCATATTGCGGGGTGAAACCGCAAGCCGATGCTGTGTTCACGGCCAAGACGACTTGACCTTGATAGGCTGTCATGGGCATAGGCGTGCCATCAATATTGGTGAATGTAAAATCATGGGCAGATGCCGCGCGTGCGATTTGGGCTGATCCAAACATCATCAATACCGTTGCTGTTAATGTCATGAGGCGAAGAATTTTCATGGCATTGAATTGGGGTCTTGGTCAATTTTTTCAAGGGCTGATATCAGCGCAAGGGATCAAATTATGAAGGCCAGCCAAAATGCCCAGCCAAGTCATCAAGATGATCGAGGATAATATGCCCCAATGCCTTGGCATCATCACTTGGTGGGGCAAGGTCAGGGATTTGCACCGCCACCGCCCCTGAATGATAGGCGGCAAAAATACCATTGTTCGAATCTTCCAACGCCAACATGGTTTTAATAGGATGGTCAAACATCGCTGCCGCTTTCAGGTAAATATCTGGTGCAGGCTTACCTTGATCGACTTGATCGCCGCCAATAATGTTGTGGATAAACCCTGATAGCCCTGCCCGTTCCAATAACATTTCCGCTTTAGCCGTGGCCGAAGACGTCACCACCACAAAGGGGATGCCATGATCTTGCATCCGTTGCATCAACGCCAAAGCCCCATCTTTGACGGGCACGTGATCGGCTAATAATTCAAGATAACAAGCCATCCAATCATCGGCGAAGGTTTGGCGATTAATCTCTTGAGGCAGGGTTTGATCAAAGACAATCTGATGGGCGGCTTTGTTGCGGCCGATCAATTGCGGGAAAATATCATCCGCATTGGTCAATCCATGGGTCATGGCCATGTGATCAAAACTTTGTTTTGACAGTTTTTCCGTATCCAGCAACAACCCATCCATATCGCTTAACACAACCCGGGGCAGGCCATTTGGTGGAAAGATCATGATAAACCCTATCGGCATTTGAAGTTGCTTGTGGCAAGATGACTGATCGTCAATTGACTTGCAAGTCATAAGAGGCCCGCCATGTCAGCGCCACTATATCTGAACCCTGAAGCCATTAAATATCTGGTGGTGCATTGCGCCGATACCCCCGATGATGAGCATTTGACCGCGGTTGATATTCATAAAATGCATTTGGGCTTTGGCTGGGATGGGGTTGGTTATCACCGCGTCATTACCCGTGATGGTAATATCGAACAGGGCCGTCCTGATTATTGGGTCGGCGCCCATGTCTATAGCCATAACCACGAAAGCCTTGGGGTATGTTTAATCGGGCGGTCACAATTTTCTGACGCGCAAATGGATGCGCTGGAAACCGTCTTGCGGCAATGGAAAGGCCATTATCCTGATGCTGAGATCCGCGGCCATTGCGATTTTGATAACACGGAAAAAACCTGCCCTAATTTTGATGCAGGGGCTTGGGCAAAAACCAGAGGCATCGCATGACAGAATATCAAATCATCACCCCGTCAGCCGCGATGATGGCACTGCCTGACGCCTTTTCAGGGCGGGAAACAGACGCGCTTTACGGGGAGGCTGTAACCTTAATCAAGCGGCAAGATGATTGGGTCGAAGTTGTGTTGGAAACCGATGGCTATCAAGCCTGGGTGGAAACAATTTCCCTTGGCCAATTGCCGCCCGCAACCCACCATATCATCGCCCCAAGGGCTTTATTAACCGTCACGCCTGATATTAAATCACCAGCCCTGGGGTATTTGCCGTTGGGGGCGTTGATTTGTGCTGAGGCCGATCATGAAGATCAAAACACGCTGGCCGTCATAGGGGCGGATGGCATCAAAGGGTATATCCCACAGCATCACGCTTTGCCCTTGGGGCAATATTGCACGGATTATGTTTCGGTTGCTGAAACTATGATCGGCACGCCTTACCGTTGGGGCGGCCGCGATAGCATTGGGTTTGATTGTTCGGCTTTGGTGCAATTATCGCTGGCAGCGGCAGGACAAAAAGTCATGCGCAATAGCGGCGATCAAGAAAAAACCATTGGCACCACCCTTGACCATATCGATGATTTAAGGCGTGGCGATCTTGTTTTTTGGAAAGGTCATGTCGGCATTATGGCGGATGGCCAGCGCTTGCTTCACGCCAATATGCATCATGCCATGACCGCGATAGAAGATTTGCGATCAGCCCTGCCCAGATTAGAAAAAGCGGCAGGGCCAATCACCAGATTGGCGCGGATTTAACCGCTTAAATCTATTTTTGGCTTGCGCCTTCTGTTTTGGCGGTCAAAACAGGGCCCAATTTCCACAATAGGATCAGTGCCGGGATGACCATCAACGCGGTGATGATGAAGAACAGCCCCCAATCACCCCCAAGGCTATCCACCAGAAGACCTGAAGATGACGCAAAGAACGTCCGCCCCGCAGTGCCAATTGATGCCAGCAAAGCGTATTGGGTTGCGGTATAGCGGCGATCCACCAACAGGGAAATAAACGCCACAAATGCCACGTTCGAAAACGCTGCCGCCAAATCATCAAGAATAATCGCAAAAGCAAAAAGACTTGTGTTCGGCCCGACCCAGGCCAAGACGGAAAACAGAATATTGGTAGAGGCCATGGCGATGCCCGCATAAAGCAAGGCTTTGACCGAACCAAAACGCATCGCCACAAACCCGCCGATCAAGGTGAAGACCACCGTTGTAATCCATCCCAAGCCTTTGGAATAAAGACCAATCTGCGACTTGCTGAAGCCCAATTCTTTATAGAAGACAATCGACATTTTCCCCATAAAGGCTTCACCGATTTTAAAGAGGAAAACAAAGGCCAGTATCGCAATCCCAATCTTAAGACCATTGGCGACAAAGAATCCTGTTAGTGGCGTGATGACGGTATCTTTAATCCAGACTGCCGCCGCCGCCGCCGCGTTATCTTTCGGCAGTGGGTTCTGTTTTTCAGGTGGGTTTTCAGGAATCAACATCAGGCCGATATTCATCACCACCATCAAGCCGATCATGACGATAAAGGTGTTTTGCCAATACATCACATCACCGGAGGCTTCAAAAGAATCGGCAACATTCAACAGCACCAATCCGCCCAGTTTAAACCCAGTCCACCAACCGATCACGGTGATGGCGGCGCCTGCTGTCATGCTGGCGGTTTCATTGGCGCGCACCTGTTCAATTCGGAAAGCATCAAGGGTGATATCCTGTGATGCTGAGGCGATGGCAATGACCAGCCCAAGGGCAACAATCAAGGTAAGATCTTGGGTTGGTGATAATTGCGACCATAATAATAACGCCGTGATAATCGCCAATTGAAACAACACAATCCAGCCTTTGCGGTGGCCAAGACGATCCCCCAAGATCGGCAATTTGATGCGGTCAATGAGCGGTGCCCATAGAAAGTTGATGGCATAGACACTGAAAATCAAACCTGCAAAACCAACGGCGGTTCTGCTTATACCATCTTCCCGCAACCAAAGTGTTAAGGCAGAGCCAATCAACACCCAAGGAAAACCACTGATCATCCCGATTAAGAAAATACGGAACATTCGGCGGTCATAATACCCACGAAAAATAGTGCTCAGATCCATAACTGATCCTTTCGCTTAGACATCAGACGCAAGACATGATTGAATAAATGAACACCTGAAACCCATATCAGAATTGAACAATTTACCCGATGCGCTCTGAAATAAAAATTAATCTCCAAAATGGTGATATTATCTTGGCGGTTGGCGGCCATATGGTCAAGGCAGCAATTGGCCGAAATGGGATGGTCAAAGCCCATGACAAAAGAGAAGGCGACGGCAAAACCCCCCTTGGCACATGGGAATTGCGCAAAGTCTATTACCGCCCTGATCGCATCACTTTACCGCCATTGCCTTTTGAAACCACCGCCATCACCCCAACACTGGGCTGGTGCGATGACCCTGATCATGAATGTTATAATCAAGAGGTGAGTCTGCCCTTTGAAGGCAACCATGAGGTTCTATGGCGCGAAGACCATGCCTATGATGTCATTATTCCCCTTGGTTATAATGATGCGCCTGCCGTGGCGGGCATGGGCAGTGCCATTTTCTTTCATATTTTGCATGACGGCCGCAACCATACCGAAGGCTGTGTTGCCATATCCCATGATGATATGATGGCGATCTTGCCGACGCTGGGTTTGGACAGCGTTATGGTCATTGAAGATGGTGCCGCAACATCCTAAAGCGTTGCATCAATCCCGCTTTAAAAACGCATCAATTCTTTTCTGGCGGTCGCGCAATTTCGCATTAGCCGGGCGCATGGCAGACATGACGCCATTTTGCACCCGCCCCATCCGCACCATCACCAAGGTTGAAATCAGGTTCAGGCAAATTTTTTGCGCTGTCCCTGCTTTCATGCGGGTTGACCCTGCCACTGATTCAGCCCCTGTCAGCAAAGCAATGCCGTAATCCGCCCGCGCGGTTAAAGGCGTGTCGGCATTATTGGCCACACCGATGGTCAAGGCCCCAAGGCGTGATGCGGCCTCAATAGCGCTGATGGTAAAAGGCGTTGTTCCTGAAGCCGCGATCCCGATTAAAACATCATTTGGGGTGACGCGGGTTTTAATAATGGCGGCGGCGGTTTCGGCATCATCTTCGGCATTTTCCACCGACCGTGTCAATGCCGCCTCACCGCCTGCGATGATGAAACCTGTTCGGTCTTCAGGCCAATCAAAGGTTGGGGATAATTCAACGCCGTCTTGAACGCCAATTCTGATTGATGTGCCAGCACCCGCATAAAACAGCCTGCTTTCGGGATGCGCCTTAAGTTTTTCATAAACCGCCGTTGCCGCTTCGGTGATGGCGTTGATGGAGGCTTCTACCGCCGCCGCCGCCAATTGCTGATCTTCGGCCATCACCGCCATGGCGGCAGCATCATCCAGTTGATCAAGCCAACGGGTTTTTTGAGGAAGCGATTCTGTTGTTGAATTTGTATCAGACATACCTGACGATAGCCCTAGACGGATATGAATGCAAAACATCTCAACGCAGAAATGGAAAGAGAATAATCAAAAGATGGCAGAGCAATTGGCAATCATTGGCTTAATGGCGGGCACCAGTGTCGATGGGATCGATGCGGCGTTGATCTGGTCGAATGGTGAGGCCATCACCCGCAGCAATTTTGCCGAAACCGTGCCGTATCATCCGCAAACCCGCAGTGCCATTTTTGCCGCCATGAAAACCCCCCATCAAATTGACCCAAAGCTTGCCAATTGGGTGGCGCGTGACCATGCCCATGCTGTTGAGCGGGTGATGGTGAAAAGTGGGGTTATGCCTGATCTGATCGGCTTTCATGGCCAGACGGTTTTCCACAACCCTGATCATGGCATCAGCCTGCAGATTGGTGATGCCCAATATATGGCGGATCGCATTGCCGCCCCTGTGGTGCATCAGTTCAGGCAAAATGATCTGGCGGCTGGCGGGCAAGGCGCACCGCTTGCGCCGATTTATCACCGCATGATGATGGATGAATTAAACACCAATCTGCCTGCCGCCATGGTTAATATTGGCGGGATCAGCAACATCAGCCTGTGGGATGGTAAGACATTAACAGGGTTTGATTCAGGCCCTGGCAACGCGTTGATTGATGATGCCATGATGCGGTTGATGAACACGCCCATGGATGAAAACGGTCAATTGGCCAAAACAGGTCAGGTTGATCACGGCTTTATTGACGCCTCTTTGCGCCATGGGTTTTTTCATCAAAAAGGCGCGAAATCTTTAGACCGTGCCGCGCTTTATAACTGGATTGACCTTGCGCCGCTAAAGACGCTGGAGGCTAGAGACCAATTGGCCAGCCTCACCGCTTTGACCGCCGCCAGCATTATCCAAGGCATTAAAACCAATTGCGATGACATCAAAGAGATCATCATCACTGGCGGTGGGTGTCATAACCCTGTGCTGATGGGGATGATCACGGACCAAGCCAAAACTCATGGCCTTCAAGCCAAGGTCTCAAGGCTTGATGATCTCGGGTTTGATTCGCGCTTTACGGAGGCTGAATTGATGGCGGTGCTGGCGGCACGGCATTATTTTGACCTGCCGATCACATTTCCTGACACAACTGGTGTGGGTGAGCCTTTATCAGGCGGCATCATCGCCATGCCGCGGTTGAAATAAAACCCGCTATTCAGGTTTAAATCAACGCATCAGAAGAGGGCACATAGAACGGCCTGTGTTTTGGCGCAGGCGGCACCATCGCCCTGATATCGGCAAAAGGAAAGCGTGATGACAAACGATAGGCCTCGGCATAATGGCCTTGGGGGGCATTGCATTGCGCCGCCCTGTATCGGTTCATGATATTGGCAGCATCGGCAAAACGGTGTGGTGATTGGCTTTCATGCGCCATGATCGCTTCGGTTTTTTCATTCATATAAGGCGAGATATCAACATAAAACTCAGGCGTAAATCCGACCCCCATCAATGTATCCGCCACTAAAATCGGACAGCGGAAACTGGCGGCATCTTCAACATATTTCGCCAAAGCCCTGTGGTCAGGATGATAATCTTCCAGCCCATGGGTAACGATCAGATCAGGCGAAGACGCGGCGATGGCGGCAGATATTTTTTCTTGGGCATCAGGGGCGGTGGACAGCCCGCCATCCGGCAAGCCCAGCAATTGCGGTGTCCCTAATTTGGCCAAGCCTTGATGGGTTTCTTTGGCTCTTTTCGCGGCCAGATCAGCCCCGGGCTTATCCCCGTCCAAAGTCACACCTTGCGCCCCATCCGTGGCAACGATTAATGTCAGGCGATCACCACGGGCTTTCATGGCGGCAAGACAGCCATACATAAAAATTTCAAGATCATCGGGATGCGCGCCTAGGGCTGTGATATTTAACACCTTCAAATCCTCTCAAAAATCCAGTCTAATAAATTTACCTTAACGATAAATTCCTGTTCGATAAACCATAGTTAAAAGGGTGTTCATGACCAAGCCTAAACCTTCTGCTTCATCTTCATATGGTGAAATGCTGAAACCCAGCCATGATTATCCCAAAAGAGGTTATATCGAAGGGTTTTACGGGCGGTTATTGTCTTGGGATGAGCGCCGGCGCATCCTCCATCACTTGCGCGATTTGGAGATGAGCGATTATTTCTACGCCCCAAAGGACGACCCCTGCCACCGGTTTCAATGGCGGCAGGATTATGACAGCGACTGGCGACAGGCCTTTCAAGATTTCACCCGCGAAGCCAAAACCCTTGATATCACGGTAAGCGCAGGTCTCGCCCCGGGGATAGATTTTGATTTTTCAGGATTAGACCAAGGCCAAGACCAAGGCGATTACGCCATTTTGTTGAATAAAGCCCAAGCGATGCTGGCTGATGGCGCCGATGCCATTGGGCTTTTGATGGATGATATCGACCCTGGCTTCCCCGGCCATGCTGGCGGGTTTGCCCATGAAGGTGCCGCCCATACCGCTTTGGCCAATAGATTGGCGCAAGATTTGGACTGCCCCTTGCATTTAACCCCCAGAATTTATGCCGATAATATTTATGCCGATAATATCGAAGATGGTGGCCAGTATCTTGACCATATGGCGCGCCATCTTGACCCTGCGATTAAGGTGTTTACCTGCGGGGCGCATATCGTGGCGGCGGATACTGATCTTGCTGACACAAAAATGATTGCCCATGGCTTTGCTGCTGAACGCTTGATGATATGGGATAATCTCTATGCCCATGATTATTGCCCAAGGCGGCTTTTTCTGGGGGCGTATTTAGGCCGCCATGACGATCAGGATATTTTGCTCAACCCCACAGGGATGGTTGAAACGGATGTATTGTTGTTAAGCCAAATGGCAAAAGGGCCAGACCAGTGGCGCGATACCTGCCGCGAGCATGGCGTGCCAGAAGCGTTCTTTGACGTGGCCGCGGCGTTTTGGTTGCCGCCCCATCATGCGCTTGACCATACGCCTCAAGATTATGGTCTTATGCCCATCAGCCCTGATCGATTTGAGGATATGCTCAAAGCCCTAGATGAATTGCTCTGGCGGTGGAAATCCCCCCTTCAGCGGGAATGGTATGGGTTTTTAATGGGACTTCGGCAGGATATTCTATTGCTCAGCGGCCAGATGAGCCCATGGCGAATCAACAAAACCCTGCC
>WTHX01000085.1:28274-37178 GCA_011522975.1 Alphaproteobacteria bacterium
GATGCCATGATGGATATTTTTAAAACCTTGGCCAACAAAGGGGATGTTTTGCGCGAATGCCATACCGCCCAAGATATCGCCAAAGCCATGGATGACGGGGTGATGGCCGGGATACTCCATATCGAAGGGGCGGAAGCGATTGCCCCTGACCTCAGCAATCTGGATGAATATTATAACCGCGGGTTGCGGTCCATCGGGCCTGTATGGTCACGGTCCAATGCCTTTGCCCATGGCGTGCCTTTTGGCTTTCCTGGCAGCCCTGATCAAGGGGCAGGGCTGACCGATCAAGGCAAAGATTTGGTGCGGGCTTGTGATGAATTGGGCATCATGCTGGATCTGTCCCATCTTAATGAAAAAGGATTTTGGGATATCGCCCGCCTCAGCAACCGTCCTTTGGTGGCGACCCATTCTAATGTTCATGGTCTATCGGCATCACCGCGCAATCTGACCGACCCGCAATTGCAAGCCATTGCCGAATCAGGCGGTTTGGTGGGGCTTAATTTCGCGACAGGGTTTTTGCGCGATGATGGGTTGAAGACCGCCAATACCCCGATCAGCATCTTGATTGATCATCTGTCTTATTTGCTCGACCATTTGGGTGAAGATGGGGTTGCGCTGGGATCAGATTTTGATGGCGCGATTATCCCCCAAGATATTGGTGATGCTTCAGGCCTGCCAAAATTAATTGCCGCCATGGAGGATGCTGAATATGGGTCGCAAGTGATTCGGAAAATATGTCATGGCAATTGGCTGAAGATGATCGCGCAGCAAATTGGCTAGACCATCTTCACCATATTCAGGGCAAGCGGATTAATCGGCTGTCCAGCCGCCATCAACCACCAATGCTGTGCCTGTGATCAATGCGGCGGCATCGGATGCCAGAAAGACAGCCGCGCCCATCATATCTTCAACCGTACCGACACGCCCCAACTTGATCTTGCTTTCAATCCATTCCCGCTTTTCAGGGTCATCGAAACTGGCTTGGGTCAATGCCGTCACCACAAAGGTGGGGCAAATGGTGTTGATACGAATCTTATGGGGGCCCAATTCAATCGCCATGCCGCGTGTAAAGCCTTCCACCCCTGCTTTTGTCGCGGAATAGACCGCCCGTTCAATCCCGCCAACCAAAGCCATTTGGGATGAAATATTAATGATTGATCCTGGCTTGCCCGCCGCAATCAGGCCTTTGGCGACATGCTGGGACAGGAAATAGGCTGATTTTAAATTAATATCGACAACCGCATCAAAATCATCGGCTTGTGTTTCCATCGACGGTCCATGACGTGCCATGCCCGCTGAATTCAGCAAAATGTCAAAAGGCCCATTGTTGTCAAAGAAATTGGCCATGGCATCATGATCCGTCACATCAAGGCTGACAGGGGTCATTGTGCCGCCAGCCGCCGCCACTTCAGCCGCCAGACCTTCTAATTTATCGCCGCGTCTGGCCGCCGCATAGACATGGGCGCCAGCATCCGCCATGGCAACAGCACAAGCCGCGCCAATCCCTGAAGATGCTCCTGTGACAAGGGCGGTCTTACCATCGAGACGAAAAGATGGGGTTTGGGGCAAAGTCATGACAGAATCCTTTTAGATGAACGTTATGAAAGATTAATTCGGTGAAAGATGAAGGTCTAGAGGAAAGAGATGGATATCAGGTAAAAACTTAAAACGGGTCCACCATCAAATCTATACTAAGGCTGATTGTATCCCCTGCGCCAATATCTTCGGCCTTTCTAATGTCTTTTTTGATGGGCAAAACAAAACTGCCTGATGTGCTGTCGGGGAAGATTGATGTTTTCCATTGGCTATTGCCTAAAGTGACATTGACTTTGATTGAGCCAAAACCATTGCGATTCTTGGCAAAGAACTTGATTTCTTCGGCTTGGTCTTGCGGCAGGGTGACAAAATGCCAAGCATCTTTGGCGGACCAAAGCCAAATTTCAGCCTCAAAATCAAACCTAAGATCAATCATCGGTGGGTCTTCTTTTCTTATTGATGGTGTTTTTAGCACCAATCCTGTTATCATCAGGCCTGAACGCAAATCATGCAAGCCTTTCAGCATGATCGAAGAATAGGCTAAAACCTTAAATGATGCTTGACAAAAAGCGGGGTCTGGCTATATTCCGCACAACCAAGCGAAAGGGTTTCCTTTCGCTCAAGTATTTTATGGATCACTGGCCATAGGCCAAACTGTCTTTAAAAAACGCTGAATGACGCCTCAATACGCGTTAAAAACAGCCATATGACAGTAGAGATGAAGGATAAACGCCATGTACGCTGTGGTGAAAACTGGGGGCAAGCAATATCGCGTTGCCAAAGACGATAAAATCGTTGTTGATCGCATGATCGGTGAAGACGGTGATTCGGTTGTACTGGATCAAGTCTTGATGATGGCGGATGGCGATAAAGTCACTGTCGGTTCACCTGTAATCGAAGGTGCTGCCGTTGGGGCGACTGTATTGCGCCAGACCCGTGGTCCAAAGATCATGGTTTTCCGCCGCAAGCGCCGCAAGAATTTCCGCCGCATCCGTGGTCATCGCCAAGACCTGACCTTGCTTCAGATCAATGAAATTGCCCCTGATGGTAAATTGAAAGCAGCGCCTAAGAAGGCTGCCGCCAAATCAGAAGCAAGCCCTGCCCCTAAGAAAGCGGCGAAAAAGACAGCCGCTAAGACAGGGGCTAAAACAGAAGCCAAAGCAGCCCCTAAGAAGGCCGCCGCAAAAAAAACAACCGCTAAAAAAGCAGCGGCTAAAAAGTAATCAAGACGGATAGGAGACCCAAATGGCACATAAAAAAGCAGGTGGTAGTTCCCGTAACGGACGCGATTCAGCAGGACGTCGTCTTGGCGTGAAGAAATTTGGTGGTGAAGTTGTCGTCCCTGGCAATATCATTGTTCGCCAGCGCGGCACAAAATTCCACCCAGGCAGCAATGTCGGCATGGGTAAAGACCACACATTGTTTGCGCTTGTTGATGGCAAAGTTGCTTTCACCAAAAAAGCAGGTGGCCGTAGTTTCGCCAATGTTGTTCCGGCAAGCGAGGCTGCTGAATAGGCCCCGTTTTGGCATGATCCCCTAAGGATCGCCAAACAGATCTGGGCCCCAGCGGCCAATAAAGCGCATCCCACGGGTTGCGCTTTTTTATTAAGCCGTCACACTTATAAAATGTGATGCCCTGATGATGCCCAAACCAGAAAGACGTTAAAATGAAATTCCTTGATCAGGCAAAAGTCTTTATTCAAAGCGGCAATGGTGGCCCCGGCAGTGTCAGTTTCCGCCGTGAAGCCCATGTGCCGCGTGGCGGGCCTGATGGTGGTGATGGCGGCCGCGGCGGCAGTATTATTGCTGAATGTGTCCAAGGGCTAAACACGCTGATCGATTATCGTTATCAGCAGCATTTCAAAGCCAAATCAGGCCGCCCCGGGGCTGGACGCAACCGTGCTGGCTTGTCGGGGGAAGATGTCACGCTGAAATTGCCTGTTGGCACGCAAATCCTGAATGAAGATGGCGATTTGGTTCTGGCTGATCTGACCGAAACTGGCCAGCGAATCACTTTGGCCCAAGGCGGTGATGGCGGGCGCGGCAATGCCGCCTTTAAATCGTCCACCAATCAAGCCCCACGCCGTGCCGATAAAGGCTTCCCCGGCATGGGGATGTGGGTCTGGTTACGCTTGAAATTGATCGCAGATGCTGGGCTGGTTGGCTTGCCGAACGCAGGGAAATCCACTTTTTTAGCCGCGACCTCAGCCGCCAAACCTAAAATCGCGGATTATCCGTTCACGACATTGCATCCCGGGCTTGGGGTTGTCGGTGTTGATGACCATGAATTTGTGCTGGCGGATATCCCTGGCCTTGTGGAAGGCGCCCATGAAGGCATTGGCCTTGGGCATCGTTTTCTGGGGCATGTTGAACGCTGTCAGGTGTTGTTGCATCTGGTGGATGGCACGGCGGATGATCCTGTTGGCAATTGGCAGACCATTCGCAAAGAACTGGCCGCTTATGATGATGACCTTGGCGCCAAGCAAGAGATCACCGCCATCAGCAAAGCGGATTCTTTGACCGATGATGACATTGATGACTTGAAAAAAGCCCTGCAAAAGGCTGGCGCCAAAGAGGTGATGGTGATTTCTGCTGTCACCGGCCAAGGCATGACCGATCTTTTGCGCCGTCTTTATGGCACGATTATCCAAGGCCGTGCCGAAGAAGAAGAACGGCTTAACCCCCCACAACCATGGCAACCTTAAGATGACCACCGCATCAACATATATTGATCAGGCCAAAACCGTTGTTGTCAAAATTGGCTCTGCCTTATTGGTGGATGACAACGGCGAATTGCGGCGTGACGGTTTGGCAGGATTCGCCGCCGATCTGGCGATGTTGCAGGCCAAAGGCTGCCGCTGTGTTGTCGTATCATCAGGGGCGATTGCCCTTGGCCGTCACCGGTTGGCGAAAGCATCTGCGCGATTGAAACTCGAAGAAAAACAAGCCGCCGCCGCCTTGGGGCAAGTGCAATTGGCCAGCGAATGGAAAGCCGCGCTTAATCAAGAAGGGCTGGATGCCGCCCAAATTTTGCTGTCGCCTGATGATACCGAACGCCGCCGCCGGCATTTGAATGCCCGTGCGACTTTGAACACATTGCTCGACCATGGCATTGTGCCAGTGGTCAATGAAAATGACACGGTGGCCACCATGGAAATCAGATATGGCGATAATGATCGGCTGGCCGCCCGTGTTGCCCAGATGATTTCTGCCGATGTCTTAATTTTATTATCGGATATTGATGGGCTTTACACCGCTGACCCCCATCATGACACCACCGCCCAGCATATCCCTGAAGTGCGTAAAATTGGTGATGAGATCAAAGCCATGGCGGGGCCCGCCCATGAAGATTTCGCCACTGGCGGGATGATCACGAAAATCGAGGCTGGCCGTATCGCCACCCAAGCCGGTTGCCATATGGCGATCTGTAACGGCCAAAATATCCGCCCGATCAAAGGCTTGATTGAAGGCCAGCGGGCGACATGGTTTATTGCTGATGCCAACCCCCCCCAGGCGCGCAAGAAATGGATCGCTGGCGGCTTACAACCCCAAGGCCAGTTGATTCTGGATGCGGGTGCTGTTGGCGCGCTTCACAAGGGCAAAAGCCTGTTGGCGGCTGGCATCACCAAGGCCGAAGGCGTGTTTGATCGCGGTGATCTGGTGGCGGTTTGTGACCCACAAGGCCAAGAGATTGGCCGCGGCTTATGCAATTACAGCGCAACGGATGTCGCCAAGATTGCTGGATGCAAATCCTCTGCAATCCCTGATATTTTAGGCTATCGTGGTCGTGATGAAGTTGTTCACGCCGATGATCTTGTGATCGATCAGCAATCAGATGCCAAAACCGCCGAATCCAAAGCCATAGGATAAAGAACCATGACCAATTCTAATGGGACAGATTTTAACGCCGCCATCGCAGTGATGACCAAAAATGCCAAAGCCACCACCCAAGTGATGGCGCAATCATCAGGCGATCAGCGCAACCATGCGCTTAAACAAGGCGCGGATTTATTGCGCCAGCATTGTGCTGAAATTCTGGTGCAAAATGAAAAAGATGTCGCCAATGCCCATGCTGAAGGCCAAGACGCGGCCTTTATCGACCGTTTAAAACTTGATGCGGGGCGCGTCGATGCCATGGCCAATGGCCTTGTTGATATCGCGGGTCTTACTGACCCATTGGGACGTGAATTGGCGTCTTGGACACGGCCAAATGGCCTTGTGATCAGCCGTGTGGCAACGCCTTTGGGTGTTTTGGGGGTGATATATGAATCCCGCCCAAACGTGACCATAGATGCCGCAGGCTTGGCGATTAAATCAGGCAATGCGGTTATTTTACGTGGCGGCAGTGCATCGATCCATACCGCCACCATCTTAGCGGATCTAATGCGGCAAGCGTTAGAGGATGCCGGCTTGCCCGAAGACGTGGTGCAATTGGTGAGCAATACTGATCGCGGCATGGTAGGGGCGATGTTGGCGGCAACAGGCGGGATTGATGTGATTATCCCGCGTGGCGGCAAATCTTTGGTGGAACGTGTTCAACGTGATGCCCGCGTGCCTGTGTTCGCTCATCTCGAAGGCATTTGTCATATCTACCTAGATCACGCCGCTGACCTTGAAAAAGCCCGCGCCATTATCGTCAATGCCAAGATGCGCCGTGTCGGGATTTGCGGGGCGGCGGAAACATTATTGGTCAGCCGTCAATGCGCGGCCGAAATGTTGCCGGTGATCGCTGATGATCTGATCGCGGCAGGATGTACGCTTCATGCTGATGCCGAATCATCTGACATGATCGCGGCGTCAATTCCCGCCACCGAAGACGATTGGTCCACCGAATACCTCAGCCCTGATTTGTCTGTTAAATTGGTGGATGATGTAGATGCGGCGATGGCCCATATTCGCCAATATGGGTCTGACCATACAGAATCAATTATCACCGAAGATTCCAAAACCGCTGAAAAATTCCTCAATGGTGTTGATAGCGCGATTGTCATGCATAATGCCTCAACCCAATTTGCTGATGGCGGTGAATTTGGCATGGGGGCAGAAATTGGTATTGCGACAGGGCGGATGCATGCTCGCGGGCCTGTTGGTGCGGACCAATTGACCAGTTTTAAATATCTTGTCCGCGGTACAGGCCAAACCCGAGGCTAGGTGATGACAGCGGTGCATTCTTTAAAAAGACAACATCATGTTGCCCCTGTCTTTACTGATTTCAGCCGCCGCCGCATCGGGATTCTAGGGGGGTCGTTTAACCCTGCCCATGAAGGCCATGCCCATATTGCTGATATGGCTGTTCAGCAATTGCAATTGGATCAACTCTGGTGGTTGGTTAGCCCGCAAAACCCTCTTAAATCTGACCGTGAGATGGCAGGGTTTGACAAACGTTATCAGTCGGCTGTGGCGATGGCCAAAACCTGCCGTTTTGCCCATAAAATGCGCATCACGGATCTTGAGGTTAAATTAGGATTGCGTCATACCGCCTTGACGTTAAATGTCATTAAAACACGGATGCGGCATTGCCAATTGGTTTGGGTGATGGGGGCGGATAACCTCGTTCAATTTCACAAATGGCATAAACCCAAAGCGATTGCCAATACCATGGCGATTGCTGTTGTTAACCGGCCGGGGTCTGTGGCGGCGGCATTATCCAGCCCAGGGGCAAAGATCGCCGGGCAAAAACTGCCCCCTCGCCGCATGATCGCCCGCCGCTTCCCGCAACAATCTTGGGTGTTTTTACGCGGCGCTATGAACAGCCAATCTGCCTCTGCCATCAGGGCGCAACAACCCATAACTTAGGTGAAATTACCTAAAAATAATTTTCATTTTAAATTTCATGCAATTTCGGTCATAATCAGACCATGTAAACGCAGCCGTGAAGGAGCATCACTATTTCTGTTTTACATTCTGCTGAAAACTCAGCACTTCTTGATCTGGTTTTATCATCGCTTGATAATGATAAAGCCCAAGATATCGTCTCAATCCCTTTGACAGGGAAATCCACAATTGCCGATTATATGGTTATCGCCTCTGGTTCGTCTTCGCGCCAGTTGATGGCCATGGCCGATCATTTGGAACGTGATTTGAAAGATCATGGATCACGCCCCTATGGGTCTGAAGGCGGCAAGACTGGCGATTGGATTCTGATTGATGCGGGGGATGTCATCATCCATCTGTTCCGTCCTGAGGTTCGGGAATTTTATCAATTGGAAAAAATGTGGACCGACCAAGATGATGGTGAAGTGATCACCGTTCATACCGCCTAAATTAGGGGACTGATTTAGGCATCTGGTTCTGTCAGCCTGCCGTTTGTTGCGGTAACGTGTCAGGGGGAGCGTTATGAAACTTTCCATCGCCGCGATTGGCCATGGTAAATCTGCACCTGAACATCAACTGGCGCTTAATTGGTTTGGCAAATTGCCCTATAAAGGCCAATTGATCGAAACCGTTTCAAAATACCCTGCTGGTGCGGATCGCCAAAAAGATGAAAGCGCCCGATTATTAGCCGCCATGCCCAATGGGGCGTTTTTGGTGGCGCTTGACCCTTATGGCAAGGATACGTCTTCTGAAGACTTGGCAAAATTAATCCAGACACAACGTGACCAAGGCGTGCGGGATGCTGTTTTTGCCATTGGCGGTGCCGATGGCCATGATCAATCGCTGTTGGATCGTGCCGATAAGAAGATCGCCTTTGGCAGCCAGACATGGCCGCATATGTTGTTTCGGGCGATGCTGGCTGAACAACTTTATCGGGCTGAAATGATTTTAATCAACCACCCCTATCATCATGCGTGAATAAGGGTCATAACTTCAATTATCTTATGCTGGCCACTTGGGCCACACTGGCGTATAGAAAACTATGAATAAAAAAACACCAAAACCAGTTGTGCTGTTGATCATGGATGGTTGGGGTCACCGTGAGGATGACGCCAATAACGCTGTCCGCTTGGCCAAGACCCCTGTGATTGACCACCTCGACCAAACTGTGCCTAAATCTTTTCTGTTAGCCTCTGGCCCTGCTGTTGGCCTGCCTGAAGGACAAGTCGGTAATTCTGAAGTGGGGCATATGACGATCGGTGCAGGCCGAGTTATCAAGCAAGATTTGGCCCGCATTGATGATGCCATTGCCTCAGGTGAATTTTTCAACAACCCTGAACTTGATTCATTTGCTCAAAATTTAACTCCTCATGGCGGCACGGCTCATCTCATGGCATTGGTCTCCCCCGGCGGTGTGCATAGCCGTGATACGCATATCTTGGCTTTGGCTGAAGCCTTAACCCGCCGCGGTGTTAAGGTTGCCGTCCATGCCTTCACCGATGGCCGCGATACTTTGCCTAGGCTTGCGATTGACACTTTGCCCAAATTTGTTGC
>WTHX01000085.1:37278-62523 GCA_011522975.1 Alphaproteobacteria bacterium
CCATGCCAGCACTTTTTGGCCCACCTGTTATCAACAATACTTTGGGTCAAGTTGTCGCCAACCATGGGCGCCAGCAATTGCGTTTGGCAGAAACTGAAAAATACCCTCATGTGACGTTCTTCTTGAATGGCGGGGTTGAGGCCACCGCCAATGGTGAGGACCGCAGTTTAATCCCATCGCCCAAAGTCGCGACTTATGACCTGAAACCTGAAATGAGTGCCGATGGCATTCTTGATGATTTGCTTGCCGCCATCAATGGCCAAAGCCATGATTTGATCATCGTCAATTTTGCCAATCCTGACATGGTGGGGCATACAGGTGATCTGAACGCCGCCATCAAAGCCGTTGAAACCGTTGATCATGCGGTGGGTCAAGCCATTGCCGCTATTGAAAAAACCGGTGGGGCGATGATTGTGACCGCTGACCACGGCAATTGTGAGATTATGTGGGATGATGCCGCAAACTCTCCCCATACCGCCCATAGCTATAACCCTGTTCCGGCTTATTTGATTGGCGGTGAGGGCAAAACTTTAGCCAATGGCGGTCTCAGTGATTTGGCGCCAACCCTTTTGGCGTTAATGGATTTGTCTATTCCTGAAGAAATGACAGGGCAATCCCTTCTGAAATAGCCATCTGCCTTGATCTTGCCCTGATTCCAAGGCAACATAGATAAAAATTAGATCGTAATTAGGATATCTAAATGTTTTCGCCTTTTTCATCATATCGGATGAACCGTATCGCCGATATCACGTTAAAATCATTCGCTATTTTCGGCATTGCTGTCTTTGGTGCATTGGCTGTGTTTTTTATTAATCCGACACAATCCATTAGCCAATCATCAACCGATGATGAAACCTACCGGCAATTGTCGCTTTTTGGTGATGCGTTTCAATTGATTCGTGATGATTATGTCGAAGACATCGAAGATGAAACCCTGATCAGCAATGCGATTAATGGCATGCTTAGCTCGCTTGATCCTCATTCCAGTTATCTGCCTGATAGTGATTTCAAAAAAATGCGGGAACGTACCAAAGGTGAATTTGGCGGCCTTGGGATTGAGATCACCATGGAAGACGGTTATGTCAAAGTTGTCTCTCCGATTGATGAAACACCTGCCGCTAAGGCCGGCATCAAAGCAGGTGATCTGATTGTTATGATTGAAGATGATGATGTCTTGGGCATGACTTTATCTGAGGCTGTTGCCTTAATGCGTGGCCCTGTCGGCAGTGATATTACGGTTACAATCCGCCGCGGCGCCAACACGATGTTTGATGTCACCCTGACCCGTGATGTTATTAAAATGCGGTCTGTGCGACATGAAAGTTACGACCAAGTCGGGTATATTCGTGTCACCACATTTTCTGAACAGACCACCCCTGGTCTGAAAAAAGCGATTGACGCCCTGCGTGAAGAACATGGCGCTGATCTTGACGGCGTTATCCTTGATTTGCGGAACAACCCTGGTGGGCTTCTGCGGGAGGCAATTTCCGTTTCAGATGCTTTCCTTGAAGAAGGCGAAATTGTTTCAACTCGCGGCCGTAAAGACAGCCAAAACAGCCGCCATTATGCCACATCAGGTGATTTGTTGGATGGCTTGCCCATCGTTGTTTTGATCAATTCAGGCTCTGCTTCGGCATCTGAAATTGTTGCCGGCGCGTTGAAAGACCACAAACGGGCGATCATCATGGGCACGCGTTCATTCGGCAAAGGGTCTGTTCAAAGCATCATCCCTATGCCCGGCCATGGCGCAATCCGCATCACAACAGCACGGTATTACACCCCATCTGGCGTCTCCATTCAATCAACAGGGATTGAACCTGATATTGATGTTGAACTTGCTGTTGTTGAAGATTTGGAAGATGGCGCGGTCCGTGAAGAAGACCTGCGCGGTGCTTTGGATAATGCGGCCAGCAATGACAATGACGACACTGCAGAAGAAGATGATAAAGAGCCGATCAATATGCGGGATTATCAATTGTCTCGTGCCATTGACCTTATTCAAGGTGTCCAAATTTTCAAAACCCTTAATCAATAGAGTGTCAAAACCATGTTGATTGATTATGATCTTCGCCCTTACCGCCCTTGTGTCGGGATTGTCCTGATAAACCAAGCCAAACAGGTTTTTGTTGGGCAGCGCTTGGATAATACTGTTGAAGCCTGGCAAATGCCCCAAGGCGGAATTGATGACGGCGAGACTGCCGTTGAGGCTGGGTTTCGTGAAATGATGGAAGAAATTGGCACCAATAACGCTGAGATTATTGGTGAACATTCTGCATGGCTTGATTATGACATTCCCATCAATCTGGCGAATCGTCTTTGGGATGGTCAGTTTAAAGGCCAATCCCAAAAATGGTTGGCGTTTAATTATTTAGGGGATGATCAGGATATCAATATCAACACGATTGAACCTGAGTTCAGATCATGGAAATGGGCAGAACCAGAAGCCCTGCCCAACCTAGCCGTCCCGTTTAAAAGAGACGTATATCAAAATATCATCAGCGAATTTGCTGACCTGTTTTAAGCCGCCATTGCTGCTAGAACAGCCTTCAGGAAATCAATATCGTTTTCCTGACCGCTTTCTTCAGCAGTTTTCAACTGGGCTTCAACGGCTGCTTTGTTATCAGCATCAAGTTTTTCAGCACGTTCGGCAAGAATGGTGCAACGGTCTTCTGCAACATCTGCAATCCCGCCATCAACCATAATGCGTTCTGTCACCTGACCATTATCATGAACCTCGACAACACCACGCTGAAGTGTTGAGATCAATGGCGCGTGACGTGGCAGCACGCCAAACAGACCTTCAACCCCAGGAGCAACAACCATACCAGCATCACGAGAAATCATCACGCGGGCTGGTGTGACCAGTTCAAATGCAGTTGTATCAGCCATAATTTAAGTCCTCAAAACTCAAGCCATCAAAATTGGGCTGAGCAGCAGTTATGCTGCTTCAGCGGCCAGTTTCTTGCCTTTTTCAATTGCTTCTTCAATGGTGCCGACCATGTAGAATGCTGCTTCTGGCAGATCATCATAGTCACCATTAACGATGCCTGAGAACCCTTTGATGGTATCTTCAAGAGAAACCAGTTTACCAGGCGCGCCTGTGAAGACTTCAGCAACGTGGAACGGCTGTGACAAGAAGCGCTGGATCTTACGGGCGCGGGCCACAGTCAGCTTATCTTCTTCTGACAATTCATCCATACCAAGGATGGCGATGATGTCCTGAAGTGACTTATACTGCTGCAGAACTTCCTGCACACGGCGGGCGATGGCATAATGTTCATCACCAACAATGCGTGGGTCAAGCATACGAGAGGTTGAATCCAACGGATCCACCGCAGGATAAATCCCCAATTCAGCAATCTGACGTGACAACACTGTTGTCGCATCCAAGTGGGCGAATGATGTTGCAGGTGCAGGGTCAGTCAAGTCATCAGCAGGGACGTAAATCGCCTGAACTGAGGTGATCGAACCTTTGCGTGTTGTTGTAATACGTTCCTGCAACGCACCCATATCGGTTGCCAATGTCGGCTGATAACCCACCGCTGAAGGAATACGGCCCAACAGCGCAGACACTTCTGAGCCAGCCTGTGTAAAGCGGAAGATGTTATCAACAAAGAACAACACGTCCTGGCCTTCTTCATCACGGAAATATTCCGCCAATGTCAAACCTGTCAGCGCAACACGAGCACGGGCACCTGGAGGTTCGTTCATCTGACCGTAAACAAGGGCAGCCTTTGAGCCATCACCTTCAGTGTCGATAACGCCTGATTCCACCATTTCATGGAACAAGTCATTACCTTCACGGGTACGTTCACCCACACCAGCGAATACTGAGTAACCACCATGGGCTTTCGCCACGTTGTTGATCAATTCCATGATCAAAACTGTTTTGCCCACACCGGCACCACCAAAGAGGCCAATTTTACCCCCCTTAGCGTAAGGCGCGAGCAAATCCACGACCTTAATCCCTGTCACCAGAATTTCTGCTTCAGTTGACTGATCAACATATTCAGGGGCTGGACGGTGGATCGCATAAGATGTCTTGGCTTTAACAGGTTTGCCTTCGTCAACAGGCTCACCGATAACGTTCAGAATACGGCCAAGTGTTTCAGGGCCTACTGGAACAGTGATCGGGGCGCCAGTGTCCGTTGCTTCCTGACCGCGAACCAAACCTTCGGTTGAGTCCATAGCGATACAGCGAACGCCCTGTTCACCAAGGTGCTGTGCCACTTCCAAAACCAGCCGTTGTCCGTTGTTATCAACTTCAACAGCGTTCAGAATTGGCGGCAGTTCACCGTCAAAATCCACATCGACAACCGCGCCGATGATCTGGGTAATTTTACCGTTTGCGTTTTTAGCCATAGCGAAGTGCTCCGGTTGTTTATGGGACACGCTTAAAGCGCTTCTGCCCCAGAGATGATTTCAATCAGTTCGGTGGTGATGGCCGCCTGACGACTACGGTTATATTCCATAGTCAGACGATCAATCAGATCACCAGCATTACGAGTTGCGTTATCCATTGCTGTCATCCGTGCAGCCAGTTCACTGGCGGAAGATTCAAGGATCGACGCATAGATTTGGGTGGTCAATGCACGTGGCAACAGATCACTCAACACTGCATTTTCATCAGGCTCATATTCATTCGGCGCGATAGCAGTTGTTGTGTCTTCTGTTTCTTCGGCATCGTCAATTTCAGCAGGCACAAGTGATGTGAAGGTCACGTCTTGGGCGATTGCAGAAACAAATTTGTTAAAGACAATTGAGCATGTGTCGATTTCACCAGACTCAAGCATCGCCTGAATACGCTGGCTGATCATGTCAGCATCGCTGAATTGCACAGCAGTGCCTTGGATGTTTTCAAGCGTTTCAACGAAAATATCGCTAAATTCACGCTTCAGCGCATCGGTTGCCTTGCGGCCAACCATCAACAAACGCACTGTCTTGCCCTGGGCTTGCAAGTCCAAGACCTGACGGCGGGTTGATCTGATGATGCCACCATTGAAACCGCCACAAAGACCGCGGTCAGCCGAAACAACAACCAGCAAGTGATTGTCATTTTTGCCATTGCCCACCAGCAATTGTGGTGCTGAAGATGCATCGGCCTTAGCGGCGAGTGATGCGATCATCGCGCTCATCCGTAATGAATAGGGGCGGGCTTTTTCAGCATTTTCCTGCGCACGACGCAGTTTTGCTGCCGCCACCATCTTCATCGCAGAGGTGATCTTCTGCGTGGATTTGACGCTTTTGATCCGGTTTTTTAGGTCCTTAAGGTTGGCCATAGTCCCTCTCCGATACCGCCGCCCTTACGCGAATGCTTTAGCGTAACCGTCAATTTCAGCAGACAGTTTGGCTTTTGTGTCATCAGAGATGGCTTTTTCATCGCGAATGGCGGTCAGGATCGCTGCACCAGCAGAACGCATATGATCAAGCAAACCTGCCTCAAAGCGGTTCACATCAGCCAATGGCAAGGCATCAAGATAGCCGTTCACACCAGCGAAGATAGAAACAACCTGTTCTTCAACCGGCATTGGGCTGTACTGAGCCTGCTTGAGCAATTCTGTCAAACGTGAACCACGATCAAGCAGTTTCCGTGTTGATGCGTCCATGTCAGATGCAAACTGAGCAAAGGCAGCCATTTCACGATACTGGGCCAGTTCAAGTTTAATGGAACCTGCAACCTGTTTCATGGCTTTGATCTGAGCGGCTGAACCCACACGAGATACCGACAGACCCACGTTCACCGCAGGACGAATACCCTGATAGAACAGTTCAGTTTCCAAGAAGATCTGACCATCTGTAATTGAAATCACGTTGGTCGGAATAAAGGCAGACACGTCACCACCCTGAGTTTCAATAACAGGCAGTGCTGTCAAAGACCCAGCGCCGTTATCGTCATTCAGTTTCGCCGCACGTTCAAGCAAACGTGAGTGCAGGTAGAAAACGTCACCAGGATACGCTTCACGGCCCGGAGGACGGCGCAGCAACAATGACATCTGACGATAGGCAACAGCCTGTTTGGACAGATCGTCATAAACGATCACAGCATGCATGCCGTTATCGCGGAAATATTCACCCATCGCGCAAGCGGTGTATGGGGCCAAGAACTGCAAAGGTGCAGGGTCAGAAGCGGTAGCGGCAACAACGATTGAATATTCCATCGCGCCGTTTTCTTCTAATGTCCGCACGATCTGGGCAACAGTTGAACGCTTCTGGCCAACCGCAACATAGATGCAGAACAATTTCTTGGTGTCATCATTGCCAGCAGCATCATTGACGCTTTTCTGGTTGATGAATGTATCAACAGCAATCGCTGTCTTACCCGTCTGGCGGTCACCAATGATCAATTCCCGCTGGCCACGGCCAATTGGGATCAAACTGTCAATCGCCTTCAGGCCAGTCTGCATCGGTTCATGCACAGACTTACGAGGCATAATGCCAGGGGCTTTGACTTCCACGCGGCGGCGTTCACCACCTTCGATTGGGCCTTTGCCATCAATCGGGTTGCCCAAACCATCAACAACGCGGCCCAAAAGCCCTTTGCCGGTTGGGACGTCCACAATCGCGCCTGTACGGCGGACAATGTGACCTTCTTTAATGGAGCGGTCATCACCGAAAATCACGATACCGACATTGTCGCTTTCGAGGTTCAGTGCCATACCTTTAATGCCACCGTCGAATTCCACCATTTCACCGGCACGGACTTCGTCGAGGCCATGGACACGGGCAATACCATCACCAACAGAGAGCACACGGCCCACCTCAGCGACTTCTGCCTCATTTCCAAAATTGGCAATTTGTTCTTTCAGGATTGCTGAAATCTCAGCGGCGCGAATATCCATTACCCAACACCCTTCATGGTCATTTCAAGCCTGTTCAACTTGGTTTTGATTGATGTGTCAATCATGCGAGATCCAATCCGCACGACAAGCCCCCCAATGAGGGATTCATCGACACGCATTGAAAGCGAGATTTTATCACTGCCAGCGACACTTGAGACTGCTTTTTTGACTTCGTCTTCAAGTTTAGCATCAAGCGCAACGGCGGAGACAACTTCCGCTGAAACTTCACCGCGACGCGCGGCAAGATCAGCAAGGAAAATTTCAATAATTTGTGGCAGGGCGAACAGTCGGCCATTGGAGGCGACAACCCCGATAAATTTAACAACAAGGTCATGGGCGCCTGCTTTTTCAAGCACAGCGGTCATAGCTTTGTTTTGATCATCACGGCTGATGGCAGGAGAATTGATGACGCGGGTTAGATCTTCAGACCCAGCGACCATATCCTTGATGGATGCCAAATCTTTGGCAACGGCATCAACGACGCTATTATCATCAGCAAGTTCATAGAGTGCGGTTGCATATCGGCTTGCAAAACCGGCCAGACTTGAAGACACGGGGATAACCTCCTGATATGAACCATGGGCGGCAAATCCGCCCGATTTCAAGTTCATGAACATATTCGTTCATTTACTGAAGTGGTTGCTATCATAACCGCATGGCTTAAGCAAGCCTTCAAGACGCGAAATTATGCTGGCGTGGCAAATTGCCCAACTCTTTTTGGCAATTACCCTCAAATAACCCTTCAAATCACATGAAATGATAGGGATCAATATCAATTTGGCATCGAATTGAAGAGGGTAAAGTCACGCATTTCAGCCAATCTGCAATAATCTTCTGCACATTGACCCCGCGTTTGGCTTTGATCAGGAATCTGATGCGGTGCCGCCCCCGCAAATAGGCCATTGGCGCAGGGGCAGGCCCCAGAATAGCAACATCTTCAAAATGAGGGCGGTTTTGCCCCAGCAAAGCCCCTGATTCGCGTAATTTAGCCTCATCACGCCCCGAAAGGATGATGCTGGCCAAACGTCCATAAGGCGGCATGCCGGCGATTTGCCTGGATTGCTTTTCGGCGGTCAGGAAAGCCTCTCGGTCGGCTGCCATCAAGGCTTTGAATACAGGGGTTTCAGGTGCCATGGTTTGCAACACCGCTTTGCCTTTTTCGCCGCTTCGGCCCGCACGGCCTGCAACTTGCACCATGACTTGCCATGTTGTTTCCGCCGCCCTTAGGTCGCCGCCTGCCAGTCCCAGATCAGCATCCACCACCCCAACCAATTTCAAATCAGGAAAATGATGGCCTTTGGTGATCATTTGCGTGCCAATAATAATATCCACCGCCCCTGACAGCACATCTTCGGTGAAAGCAGCCAAAGCCGCAGGGGTTGTCACCAAATCAGATGACAGCACCGCTTGCCGTGCATCAGGGAATAAAGATTTCACTTCATCCGAAAGCCGTTCCACCCCCGGCCCGCATGGCACCAGACTGCCTTCGGTTTCACAGGATGGACAATCTTGCGGCATTCGCGTGCGGTGGCCGCAATGATGGCAATGCAGCGCATGGTCGCGTTTATGCGCCACCAGCCATGCTGAACATTGCCGGCAGGTCAGCCGTTCACCACAGGTTCGGCATAGGGTCAATGGCGCATAGCCGCGGCGGTTCAAAAACAACAGGCTTTGCTTGCCTTGTTCCAACACGTTTTCTATTTCCTGCACCAATTGAGGCGCCAACCATTGTTGTCTTGGCGGCGGATCACGCCTTAAATCAATCATCGCCATATCAGGCAATTCAGCCGTGCCAATGCGTTCTTTTAATTCCAGCCGTTGATACCGCCCTTGATCAATATTGACTTCGGTTTCAAGGGATGGGGTTGCGGTCGCCAAGATCACCGGAATATCTTCAGCCTTAGCCCGCATCACCGCCATATCCCGGGCCTGGTAGGGCACATGATCATCTTGTTTATAGGATTGGTCATGTTCTTCATCGACCGTGATCAGCCCCAAATTGGGATAGGGCAGGAATAAGGCTGAGCGTGCGCCGATCACAACAGGCGCTTGCCCTTTGGCAATCCGCCGATACGCCCGATTACGCTGATGAGGGGTCAAGCCGGAATGCCAGACGACTGGAAAATCGCCAAAGCGCGCTTTAAAGCGTTCCTGCATGGCAGGCGAAAGCGCGATTTCAGGCAAAAGGATCAAGGCTTGCCGGCCTTGGGCAATGGTATGGGCGATGGCTTCAAAATAAACTTCTGTTTTGCCTGACCCTGTCACCCCATCCAGAACAAAAGGCGTGAAGCAACCTTCATCCAATGCTTGTTTGACCGCATGGGCGGCTTTGTCTTGGGCAGAGGTTAAAGTCAATGACGGGGTTTGATGGGCTTTACCCAAAATTGGGTTGGCATCTTGATCTTCTGGATTAATCGTTACGGCTTCTAATAAGCCATCTTTTGCCATGGCGGTGATCATGGCTTTGCTGACGCCTGTAAATAGCGCCGCATCACTGGTGGTCATCGGTGGGGAATCTTGCAATACCTCTAAAACAGCACGACGTTTTTCAGTGATGCCCGCCTCAAGCGATAAATCTGGCGCTGGCCGCCACGCCATCTGACCTTTCGGCGGCAATAGCGCGTCTTTTATGGGCAGCACCATTTTTAAAACCGCCCCCACGGGTGCCATGGTCCAGCCCGCAACCCAACGCAAAGTATCCAGCATATCGGCGGATAAATCGGGCAAATCCGAAATCGCATCCAAGGGTTTGAGCCGTTTATCCATAGGGTCTTCATCAGACAAACCCACAATCACCCCCGGGACAGAACGATTGCCCAAAGGAGCGATAACAATCTGGCCAATTCGCGGGGTGTTTTCATCATCCAGCAGATAATCCAAAACACCGCCTTCAAACGGCAAGGCTGTTGCCAGCATCACTTTGACGCGATAGGGGCCAAGCGGCTTGCCATCAGCATTGTCAAATTTCAGCATATCAGGTTCAGATGAGGTCACAGGCAGGGTCTATTTTCTAATTATTCTTGATCTTATTCTTAATCCGGCATTACGGTGCTGGCGAAAATTGCAGGGCTGGAGTATAGTCATTTTTATCAAACGAGATGATTTTATCGCGTTTTGATTCATGATCCATATTAAACCTTAAGGTTCTGCTATGAAACTTTTTCTTGATACCGCCAACCTTGATGAGATTGCCGCCCTTGCTGATACAGGCCTTGTCGATGGTGTGACCACCAACCCATCTTTGATCGCCAAATCAGGCCGCGATATGTCCGCAACAATTGCTGAGATTTGCGCCATGGTCGATGGTCCTGTCAGTGCTGAAGTCACCGCCACTGACCATGACACAATGTTGGCGGAAGGCCGCAAACTGGCGGGTATCGCTGAAAATGTTGCGGTGAAAGTGCCGCTGACCCCTGCTGGCCTCCGAACCTGTAAAGTCTTGGCGGATGATGGCGTGATGGTCAATGTCACCCTATGCTTTTCACCTGCCCAGGCCATGTTAGCCGCCAAAGCAGGGGCGAAATTTATTTCACCTTTTGTTGGTCGTCTTGATGACTTGGGGCGTGACGGCATGGGATTGATCGAAGATATCGTGACAATTTATGCCAATTATGATTACGCGACTGAAGTTTTGGTCGCTTCGGTCAGAGGCGTTCAGCATGTTATGGATGCCGCGCTGATCGGGGCGGATGTTGCGACTGTGCCGCCATCTGTTGTCCATGCCATGTATAAGCACCCAATGACCGATTCAGGTTTGAGCGCATTTCTGGCCGATTGGGAAAAAACAGGGCAGTCTATTCTTTAGGGGCCATTCTTTAAGGGCCATTCTTTGACGGCATACCGCCATGAAAGATCCCATGATGAGTCGATCTGATCACAATAATAACGACGCATCTCACTCCATCAGCGGTGATGATGTGCTGGCATTCTTGGAAAAGAATCCTGATTTTTTGATCAAACATGGTCAAGCAGATTGGCTGTTTAAACCGGCAGATGATGGTGTTGTTAATCTTGGCCACACCATCACCCGCCGCGCCCAAGCCGCGCTTAAACGCACCCAAATGATTCGCGACAGCATCATTGAGATCACCACCGCCAATCACAACACCCAAGAACGCATCCATCAATTGGCCTTGATGATTTGCGCCGCCCAATCCAGTGATGAAATTATTACCCTAATCGCTGAAACATTGCCTGAGGTGATGGAGGTCAAAGCCGCCCGATTGGTGGTGGCGGACCATAAACCCTTGGCTGACCATCCTTTGACCGTTGCCATGGATATTGGGTTTTTACCAAAATTAACCGGCGGGACAGCATTTGCCTTGGGCGCCCCCCGCGGTCTGCAAGGTGAAGTGTTTCGCCATATCCTTGATGACACGCCTTTATCAATGGCTTGTATTTTCTTGCCGCGAATCACCGCCAATCAAGACCATGATATGGTCCTGGCCTTGGCAGGGCATGATAAAAACAGTTTTACCGATGGCCATGGCACTGAATTTCTGGAATTTATCGCTGCTATGATCGCTGTTGCCTTGATCGCCCGCACCATGTGATGCTGGTCTCATGACGGTTTCAGCCCTTCAAGCACGACAGATTTGGATGGATTGGCTTCAATTCGAAAAACGCTATCCCGAAAACACGCTTGATGCTTATGGGCGGGATATTGATCATTGGTTTGATTTTCTCAGCCTTGAGAAACGGTCCTATGATGCGGTGGATAAATTGATCTTCCGCCATTACCTGTCCCTATTGGCCGAAGAAAACCTCGCCCGCAGCAGCATAGCCCGCAAAACATCGTCAATCCGAAGTTTTTATCGCTATGGCGCGCGTTCAGGGCTTTATCCCAGTGTTGAAATTGGCTTCATGAAACCGCCAAAACAATCGGCAGCCCTGCCAAAGGCGGTTTCAACCCGGGATGCCCAAGACCTGTTTAAAGCCATTCGCGCGTTGCCCGGGCCTGATTGGGCCAAAACCCGTGATATCGCAGTGTTGATGCTGCTTTATGGATGCGGCTTGCGGATATCAGAAGCCCTTGATCTGAAACGGGGGGATGCGCCTTTGGGGGCATGGTTGCGGATTACGGGCAAAGGTGAAAAAACCCGTGATGTGCCTGTGATTGATGCGGTGCGGCTGGCGGTGGATGCTTGGCTTGCTGTCGCGCCATTTGACCATGGCCCAGAAGGGCCTTTGTTTGTCTCAAGTCGTGGCGGGGCGCTCAATGCCCGATCTGTTCAGCGCCTGATGGAAAAATTAAGATTATCCCTTGGGTTGGATGCCAGCGCGACACCCCATGCCCTGCGTCATTCATTTGCCACCCATCTTTTGGCAGGCGGCGGCGATCTTCGCGCCATCCAAGCGTTATTAGGCCATTCCAGCCTCAGCACCACCCAGCGTTACACCAATGTTGATACCGCGCAATTGCGTGATGTTCATCAAAACACCCACCCAAGGGCAGCCGTGACTTCATCTGATGCAGGCATTTCTGATAAAGATAAATAACCCAATATTGGACGGGAACAGTTACATTTTGGCCAAAATGTCCTATCATTATAAGTAACCGTTTGAGGATAAACCGAGTATGAATATCAATCCCATCGCATGGTTATGGCTGACCCTTGCTATTATTGGTGAGATCGTCGCGACAACTTCATTGAAAGCATCAAAAGAACTGACGGTGCTGATGCCATCACTATTTATTGTTGTTGGCTATGGGGTTGCCTTTTATTTCATGATATTGGCCATGCGGCATATGCCGGTGGCGGTGACCTATGCGTTTTGGTCAGCCTTGGGCATTGTCTTTATCACGATTGTTTCAGCCATTCGTTTTGGCGAAAAACCTGACCTGCCCGCCATGATCGGCATTGCCTTGATCGTCGCGGGGGTGGTGATGATCACCATGTTCTCTAAAATGAAGGCCAGTTAACGGCAATTTGTCAAAACTTGTGGTCCAGATACAGGCATCTAGATATGGATCGCCCGACCATCCACCGCCAAAGCGGCTTCTTTAACCGCTTCGTTCAAAGTCGGGTGACCATGACAGGTGCGTGCAATATCTTCACTTGATGCACCAAAGGCCATGGCCGTTGCACATTCATGGATCACTGTCCCCGCTTCATGGCCGATGATATGAACACCCAAGACGCGATCGGTCGTGGCGTCAGCAAGGATTTTCACAAACCCTTCGGTCATGCCCATGGCGCGGGCGCGGCTGTTGGCCATGAACGGAAACACCCCTTTATTATAGGTGATGCCTTGGTCTTTAAGCTGGTCTTCAGTTTTGCCCAAAGTGGCAATTTCAGGGGCGGTATAAACAATCCCCGGGACATGGTCATAATCCACATGACCGGCCATGCCTGCCATAATCTCAACCGCGGCAACGCCATCTTCTTCGGCTTTATGCGCCAACATCGGGCCAGGGATGACATCACCAATGGCAAAAATACCAGGGATATTGGTTTCAAAATCTTCATCAACAGGGATGCGGCCACGGTCATCAATCTCAACGCCAACCTCTGCCAGCCCCAACCCATCCGTGTTCGGACGGCGACCAACCGCAACCAGCACCACATCAGCGGTGAGTTTTTCTGTATCACCGCCCGCGGCAGGGGCAATATCTAGAACAACACCAGATTTATTGGCTTTAGCCGATTGCACCGCTGTGCTTAAGCGGAAGTTCAAGCCTTGCTTTTCAAGGATGGATTTAAATTTAGACGCGACTTCAGAATCCATGCCGGGCAGGATACGCGGCAGATATTCAACCACTTCAACTTCAGCCCCCAGCCGTTGCCAGACCGTGCCCATTTCTAGACCAATATACCCCGCGCCAATCAAGACAAGACGCTTCGGGACTTTCGGTAAGGCCAAAGCACCAGTTGACGAAACGATTTTATCTTCGTCAATTTCAACCCCAGGCAGGCTTGCTGGCTCTGACCCTGTGGCTATTAAAATACGATCCGCGGTCAAGTCTTTGGTGCCATCATCACCTGTCACTGTGACTTGTCCCGGGGCAGTGATGGTTGCCATGCCCGTGATGCGGGTGACTTTATTTTTGCGGAACAACAAATCAATCCCGCCGGTCAGACTGGAGACAATCTCATCTTTATTGGCCATCATTGCCGCCAGATCAAGTTTAGGCTTGCCAACACCAACCCCAATTTCAGCCAAGTGACCTGAGGCGGCATCATGATATTTTTCTGAAGTATGCAAAAGGGCTTTGGATGGAATACACCCAACATTTAAACAGGTGCCGCCAAGGGTGGCGCGTTTTTCAATGCAAACTACGCTCATCCCCAGTTGTGCCGCGCGAATAGCCGCCACATAACCGCCGGGACCAGCCCCAATTACAATCAGATCAGCATGATTTTGATCAGCCATAAGATTTCCACCTAAAGTTTAAGTAATCCCAACGATATCCAAACGAGACTTTATAAGCCAAGCACCAGACGACGCGGGTCTTCGATCATATCTTTCAGCCGCACCAAGAAGGATACCGCTTCACGGCCATCAATAATGCGGTGGTCATAAGACAACGCCAGATACATCATCGGGCGAATTTCAATCTGATCGCCTGATTTTGATGACACCACAACGGCACGTTTCTGAATGTTATGCATCCCCAGAATCCCGCTTTGAGGCTTGTTCAAAATCGGTGTCGATAGCATTGAGCCATAAACCCCACCATTAGAAATGGTGAATGTACCGCCCGACATGTCATCCATGGTCAATTGCCCATCGCGGGCTTTTTGACCAAAGGCGTTAATGCTGGCTTCGGTTTCAGCAAAACTCATCTGATCGGCATCTTTTAAGACAGGGACGACCAAACCTTGGGGCGTGCCAACAGCAACACCGATATTATAGAAATTTTTGTAGATAATATCATCGCCATGAATTTCAGCATTAACCGCAGGAAATTCTTTCAACGCGGCAATAGCAGCATGGACAAAGAACGACATGAAGCCCAAACGGACACCATAGGTTTTTTCAAAAACGTCACGATATTCAGCCCGCAAGGCCATGACATTGGACATATCCACTTCATTGAATGTCGTCAGCATGGCGGCGGTGTTTTGCGCATCTTTCAGCCTTTGGGCAATGACTTTACGCAACCGCGTCATCGGCACACGTTCTTCCCTTGGGCTGTCCACACGGGGCTGAACAGGGGCTGGGGTTGCCGCTACTGGCGCGGATGATGCCGCCCCTGATGAAGATGCTTTACCAATACCCGCATCAATCGCCGCCAAGACATCGCCTTTGGTCAGGCGGCCATCTTTACCTGAGGCAGGAATCTGTTTCGGGTCGAGATTGTTTTCTTCCACCAAACGTTTGACCGCCGGCGATAGCGGGTGGTCTGTATTTGCTGTTGCCGCAGGTGCAGGAGCAGGCGTTGCCGCAGGAGCAGATGTTGCCGCCGGCGGTGCATCATCTTGCGGCTTGGTTTCAGGTGCAGAAGCAGCAGGTGCTGCGCTTGCCGTTGCGCCTTCATCAATCAATGCAATCACCGCATCAATCCCAACAGTCGCACCGACGTCAGCGGTGATCGATGAAATCACCCCCGCTGCAGGGGCAGGCACTTCTAAAGTCACCTTATCCGTTTCAAGTTCAGCCACAGGTTCATCCAAAGCAACCGCTTCCCCTGCTGATTTAATCCAGCGGGCAATAGTGGCTTCTGATACTGATTCGCCCAATGGGGGAACTTTGATTTCAATGCTCATGATTTTCTCTTTCTTGCCATCAATCTAGCGTCATTAAACAGTTTTATTCAGCAACTTTGGATACCGAGTCCGCGTTCAGTTGAAGCGCGTCTTGCACCAATTTATTCTGTTCTTTGAGGTGGCGGGACATGCTGCCTGTTGCCGGTGATGCGGCTTCGGGGCGGCCTGTATATTTTGGTCTTGAATATTTGCCGCCAACATCAGCCATCACCGCCTCAATACGGTGGTCAACGAAATCCCAACTGCCCATATTGCGTGGTTCTTCCTGACACCAGACTACTTCAGCATCAGGACGTTCGGACAGGATGCGTTGCAAGGTGCGATGCGGGAATGGATAAATCTGCTCCAATCGAATGATGCTGATGTTATCAATCCCTGCTTCTTCACGGGCGGCCAGCAAATCGTAATAGACTTTGCCCGAACAAATCACGATCCGTTCAGCCTTCTCAGCAATACCGCGGTCATGATCTTCGATGATCCGGTGGAAAGTACTGCCATTGGTCAATTGATCCAGGCTGGAGACACAGCGCTTATGGCGCAACAATGACTTGGGTGTCATAACGATCAACGGCTTGCGGAAGTCACGTTTCAACTGACGCCGCAAGACATGGAAATAATTGGCCGGTGTGGTGCAATTGACCACCTGCATATTATCTTCGGCGCATAATTGCAGATAACGTTCAAGCCGTGCGGAGGAATGTTCAGGCCCTTGGCCTTCATGACCATGGGGCAACAACATGACCAGACCACTCATCCGAAGCCATTTCGCTTCACCTGATGAAATAAACTGATCAACAATCACTTGAGCGCCATTGGCGAAATCACCAAACTGGGCTTCCCACATCACCAGCGTATTCGGCTCTGCTTGCGAAAACCCATATTCAAACCCAAGGACAGAGGCTTCAGAAAGTGGCGAGTCAATGACTTCAAAATGCGCTTGATCGACATTCAGATGATTAAGCGGGGTATGACGTTCACCTGAGGATTGATCAACAAAAACAGCATGACGCTGGCTGAACGTGCCACGGCAAGAATCCTGCCCTGACAGGCGAACCGCTTGGCCTTCCATCAGCAATGTGCCAAAGGCCAATTGTTCGGCTGTTGCCCAATCAATGCCTTCACCGCTTTCAAGTGCTTTTTTGCGGCCATCAATAACCCGCTGCAATTTTGAGTGAATGGTCAACCCTTCAGGCACGGTTGTCATGGCCTTGCCCACAACAGCAGCTTGGTCTTCGGTGATCGACGTCTCACCACGGCGGTCTTCACCATGGGCAGTGCGGAACCCTGACCATTGGCCTTCAAGCCAATCGGCTTTATTCGGGCGATAACTGGTGCCGGCTTCAAATTCTTCATCAAGATAACGCAAATTGGCATCGACCATCATCTGCGCTTCTTCAGGCGTCATTGTGCCTTCTTCGATCAATTTGTCAGCATAAAGTTTGCGAACAGAAGGATGCGACTTGATTTTGCCATACATCAACGGCTGGGTGAATGATGGCTCATCCCCTTCGTTATGGCCAAAGCGGCGGTAACAAATCAGATCAATCACAACATCTGATTTAAATTGCTGGCGAAACTCTGTCGCGATCCGGCAGACGTGAATAACCGATTCGACATCGTCACAATTGACGTGGAAAATCGGCGACATCACCATTTTGGCAACATCGGTCGGATAAGGTGATGACCGCGAAAACGCCGGATCAGTGGTGAAACCAATCTGGTTGTTGATGATCATATGCATTGACCCGCCGGTGCGATACCCGCGCAAGGCTGAAAAAGCAAACGTTTCAGCAACAATGCCCTGACCCGCGAAAGCCGCATCACCATGAATCAACAATGGCATGACTGACGTTCTATCTTCATCATCGCGTTGATTCTGTTTTGCGCGGCTTCGGCCGATGGCAACAGGATTAACCACTTCCAAATGTGAAGGATTGGCATTGAGCGTCAAATGCACTTCTTTGCCATCAAATTCACGGTCAGCCGAATTGCCCATGTGATATTTCACATCGCCAGACCCGCCTGCTTCTTCGGGGTTGGCAGGGTTGCCCAAAAATTCTGAAATAATCGCACGGAATGGTTTTGATAAAACATTATGCAAAACATTCAGACGGCCACGGTGCGCCATGCCCACCACGACTTCTTCCAGCCCCAATTGAGACCCGCGCTTCATCACCTGTTCCAGCGCAGGGATGACAGCCTCACCACCATCAAGGCCAAAACGCTTGGTGCCGACATATTTTTTATGAAGATATTGTTCAAAATTTTCGGCCGAAACCAGACGTTCATAAATCGCCATTTTACCGCGTTTGGTGAAGGTCGTCTGGTTGCGGATGCCTTCGATGCGTTCTTGAATCCAAGCCTTTTGCTCAGGGTCTTGGATATGCATGAACTCAACCCCGATGGTGCTGCAATAAGTATCGCGCACAATCGAGAGAATTTCGCGCAAAGTTGCGACTTCTCTGCCCAAAACAAAATTGATAAAGATCGGCCGATCCATATCGCTTTCGTCAAACCCATACGTGGTGGGGTCTAATTCAGGGTGATAGATATTCTGACCCAACCCAAGAGGGTCAAGTTTAGCCATCAAATGACCGCGAATACGGTAAGCGCGGATCAACATAATCGCGCGAATCGAATCAAGGGTGGCGGCACGGATATCTTGTTCGTCATGAAGCGAAGATTTACCGCCAGATGACCGCGCCACATTGCCTTGAATTTCTTCGGCCTCGGCACCAATCACTTGTGATGGCGGTTTGCCCCAACCCAGATCAGGCTTATCTGAAGATGTTGAGCCGGTATCAAGCCCATCTAATCTTTTGAAAAAATCAGCCCAGTCCTGATCAACTGAATCAGGATTACGTTGCCAACGCTGGTGCATTTCAGCGATAAAAATTGCATTGGCGCCAGAAAGAAAGTCTTCTTCCGAATGGTGGCTATCCATTATGTCCCCCAACATCATCCCACATGATGCAATTGGTTTAATTTACTCCTGATCCTGTCAGCCCGCAAGGGCTGACAGTTTGAATTCGGTCTTAATCGCGAACGCTTGCCACGACTTCAGCCAATGTTTTAACCGCTGCAATAGAATGGTCAAACATTGCTTGTTCATCATCATTGAGGCTGATCTCGACGATTTTTTCAACGCCGCCAGCACCCAAGACAACCGGAACACCAACATAAAGCCCATCAAGACCGTAAGCGCCATCAACATAGGCGGCACATGGCAGGACACGCTTTTTGTCTTTCAAGTAAGATTCGGCCATTTCAATGGCTGATGATGCCGGCGCATAAAAGGCAGACCCTGTTTTCAGCAAACCAACAATTTCAGCACCGCCATCACGGGTGCGCTGAACGATCTCATCGATCTTGGCCTCAGTGCTCCACCCCATCGCGATCAGGTCAGGAACAGGAATGCCGGCAACCGTCGAATAACGCACCAATGGCACCATGGTATCGCCATGACCACCCAAAACAAAAGCGGTGACATCTTCGACAGAAACATTGAATTCTTCGGCCAAGAAATAGCGGAAACGGGCGCTGTCCAAAACGCCAGCCATGCCGACGACTTTTTCTTTTGGTAAGCCGGATGCTTCTTGCAGAACACCCACCATGGCATCCAGCGGGTTGGTGATACAAATCACAAACGCGTTGGGGCAATTTTCTTTGATGCCAGCACCAACTTGGGTCATGACTTTGGTGTTGATTCCCACCAGATCATCACGGCTCATCCCTGGTTTACGCGCTACGCCTGCGGTGACGATCACCACATCTGAATCTTTCAACGCGGAATAATCATTCGCGCCACTAACATCAGCGTTAAAGCCTTCAACCGGGCTGGCTTGCGCAATATCAAGCGCCTTGCCTTGAGGGATGCCTTCTTGGATATCAAACAGAACAATATCCCCCAATTCTTTGAGCCCTGCCAAGAGAGCCAGTGTTCCGCCAATATTACCTGCACCTACGAGTGCAATTTTATTTCGAGCCATAATTTTTCCTCTAGAGCAATAGCCATGATCACAGGCCATAAGAACATTTCATTCGTCCCAAATGATAAATCTTGGGCAAGCAACCTTAGGGGGAATTAAATGATGATTTTTCAATACTAATCAGGTGAAAAAGCACATTCTGTCGCAGGCTGTCTCCCTTCAATTGAATTAACGGATAACGCCTGTAAGAGCAAGCAAAACCCGAAAAAACCCATCAAATTTTGGTCATTTCCGTCAATCTTGAAACCGTTCGCGGAAATTCATGACGCCAGGCATCGCCATCGTAAAGACGGTCGATATCAGTCTCAGCCGAACATACCAAAAATCGCCCGCGATCATAAAACGCATCCACCAACCACATCAGCCGCCTTGTTTCATTACGCAACTCATCATTCAATTGCGGGATATCGCAAATCAAAAGCCCTGAATATCGATCCGCCAAAGCCAGATAATCCCGCGCTGCCAAAGCCGCGCCGCAGACTTGATCAAAACTGACTTTGGCAATGTTATTCGCGACATGGTCAAACTTGATTTGCCGCCCCGCGACCGTGACTTGAACAGGGGCAATCCCATGACCTGACGTCAAGCGGGTGAACACCTCTGCCATCGCTTGATCAGCATCCCCGCCAAGGGGGCTGTACCACGCTGGCATTGCGGCCAAAATCCGTTGCCGATGGTCGGTGGGGCTGATCATTTCATGCAAAGTGACTTTGGTTTTTAATTGCTCAATAAACGGCAGGAATCGATCACGATGAAGGCCGTTTTCATAAAGGTCATCAGGATGGCGATTCGATGTTGCCACAACCACCCCGCCATCATCAAAGAAACCGCCCATCACCCGTGCCAGAATCATGGCATCGGCAATATCCCGCACTTCCATTTCATCAAAGCAAAGCAATTTCGCCCCACCAGTTATCGCCCCGGCAACATGACGGGCAGGGTCATCTTTCTTGGCCAGTTTCGGGTCATGGATTTGGTCATGAACTGCGGTCATGAAGTCATGGAAATGAAACCGTGCTGTTTTAATGCCGCATTGCCGGGCTTGATCGGCGAACATATCCATAACCATGGATTTGCCGCGCCCCACGCCGCCATAAAGGTAGACGCCTTTGGGGGCAGGTTTTGATCGGAAACTAAAACGTGAGGATTTGGCGGTCAATTGATCAAGCAAGTGATCAAGCGGTTCAATTGCCTGTCTTTGGGGCGCATCATCATTGATCTCGCCCGCATCAATGCGGTGCTGATATGTTTCAAGCAACCGCATTATTCATCCCCAATTAAAACCAGGCCAGATTACTGGCGTTCCAGTTGCAGTTTTTTAATCTCTGCAATCGCTTTGCCCGGGTTCAATCCTTTCGGGCAGGTTTGGGTGCAGTTCATAATCGTATGGCAACGATAAAGGCGGAACGGGTCTTCCAACGCATCGAGACGTTCGCCTGTATATTCATCACGGCTATCGGCAATCCAGCGATAGGCTTGCAACAAAACAGCAGGGCCTAAATAACGATCACCATTCCACCAATAACTGGGGCATGATGTTGAACAGCTGAAGCATAAAACACATTCCCACAGCCCATCCATTTTTTCACGGTCTTCAACGCTTTGCAGGCGTTCTTCACCTTCAGGGGCGGTGGTGTCGGTTTTGATCCAAGGTTCAATCGAGGCCAATTGCGCGTAAGCATGGCTGAGGTCAGGGACCAAATCTTTGACCACCGGCATATGCGGCAGGGGATAAATATCAACATCACCTTTGACGTCATCAATTGATTTCAGACAGGCCAATGTATTGGTGCCATCGATATTCATCGAACAAGACCCGCAAATCCCTTCACGGCAAGACCGGCGGAACGTTAGTGACGAATCCGTATCACCTTTGATTTTGATCAGCGCATCCAGCACCATCGGCCCACAGTCATCCAGATTGACGGTATAACTATCCATCCGTGGGTTTTCGCTGTCATCAGGCGACCAACGGTAGATATTAAAGGTCTTTGTCCGAACAGCGCCTTCGGGCTTGGGGTGGATTTTCCCCTTTTGGACTTTTGAGTTCTGGGGCAATGAAAATTCAGCCATGATCCATTCCTAAAATCTATTCAATCAAGCAATTGAGCCTTCAGGTTAAATAATGCTTAGTAAACCCGCGCCACTGGTGGCACTGATTCGACCTCATTGGTCAGGGTGTTCAAGTGAACAGGACGATAACCCAATTCAGAGGATTGATCGCCATTCAGCCACATGACGGTATGTTTCATCCATTCCTTGTCATCACGATCGGGGAAATCTTCATGGGCATGGGCGCCACGTGATTCCTGTCGTTGTTCGGCTGACCGCATGGTGATCAAGGCTTGCGACATCAGGTTATCCAATTCAAGGGCTTCCACCAGATCTGTGTTCCAAATCATGGACTGATCGCGGATGCCAATATCGGACATACGGCTGGCCACTTGATCCATTTTTGCAACCCCTTCTGAAAGTGAGGTGCTGGACCGGAAGACAGCGGCATGACGTTGCATAGCGGCTTGCATTTCGGCGCGAATTTCGCTGGTCTGGGTGTTGCCTTTGGCATTACGCATCCGATCAAGCCGCGCCAATGCTTTTTCAGTGGCGCTTTCTGGCACAGGCGCATGGGATGCCCCTGGCTCAACGGTCGCCGCCGCCCGATACGCCGCCGCCCGGCCAAACACCACAATATCAAGCAATGAATTGGTGCCCAAACGGTTGGCGCCATGAACAGAAACACAAGCCGCTTCCCCAATCGCCATCAGGCCTGGGGCAACACGGTTTGGGTCATCCTTTGTTGGGGATAAGACTTCACCATGATAATTGGTGGGGATACCGCCCATATTATAATGCACGGTTGGCAGAACAGGGATCGGCTCTTTGGTGATATCAACACCGCAGAAAATCTTGGCGGTCTCGGTAATCCCTGGCAGACGTTCAGCCAATGTATCGGCATCAATATGTTCAAGATGGAGCAAGATATGATCTTTATTCGGGCCAACACCGCGGCCTTCATTGATCTCCATGGTCATGGCACGGCTAACGACATCACGAGATGCCAAATCCTTTGCCGTCGGGGCGTAGCGTTCCATGAAACGTTCGCCTTCCGAATTGGTCAGATAGCCGCCTTCACCGCGCGCGCCTTCGGTGATTAAGACACCTGCGCCATAAACACCTGTTGGGTGGAACTGAACGAATTCCATATCCTGAAGCGGCAGGCCTGCACGCAAAGCCATGGCATTGCCATCACCTGTGCAGGTATGGGCAGAGGTGCAAGAGAAATACACCCGGCCATAACCACCTGTTGCCAAGACTGTACGCTGGCCATGGAAACGGTGGATGGTGCCATCTTCCAAGCAAAGCGCAATCACGCCGCGGCAAACGCCTTCATCATCCATCAGAAGATCAAGGGCGAAATATTCAATAAAGAATTCAGCCTTATGTTTTAGGCATTGCTGATAAAGCGTATGCAAGATCGCATGACCAGTCCGGTCAGCGGCTGAACATGCCCGCCGCGCCATGGACTTTCCATAATCAAGGGTGTGCCCCCCGAAAGGACGCTGATAAATCTTGCCTTCTTCGGTGCGTGAAAACGGAACGCCATAATGTTCCAACTCAATGACCGATGGAATCGCATTGCGGCACATATATTCAATCGCGTCTTGATCCCCCAGCCAGTCCGAGCCTTTGACCGTGTCATACATATGATACCGCCAGTTGTCGCCTTCACCCATATTATTGAGCGCGGCGCCAATCCCACCCTGGGCAGCGACTGTATGGCTTCGGGTTGGAAAGACTTTCGTCAAACAGGCTGTTTTCAGCCCAGATGTCGCCATCCCAAGGGTTGACCTTAGACCTGCGCCACCTGCGCCAACGACAACAACATCATGATAATGGTCTGTGATTTCATATGCAGACATTTGTTTTCCTCAATCTGTGCTATTCAGCACTTAAGCAAGAGCAATTGATAGAACACTGAACATCGACAAAGCCGCAAGCCCTGTCATGGACAGTTTAACCACCACCATAGCCATCAGGCGGCGGCTTTCATTTGATACATAGTCTTCGATAATCACCTGCAACCCTAGACTGGCATGGTAAAAACCAGCACCAAAAAGAAGCAGCATTGCGGTTGCATTTAGGGGAGACTGCAACCAAGCAACAGCATTAGTATAGTCATCACCGATCACCGTGACCAGTGCAATTACCATATAAATCACCAATGGGATCATTCCCATGGCTGAAAGCCGTTGCATCCACCAATGGGATACGCCTTTTCTGGCCGAACCCAAGCCCCTGACTTTACCCAGCGACGTTTGCATTGATTTTTGATCTGACATACTCGCCCCCTAGCCCAAAATCACCAGCGCCCAAGTCAGCACGGTTAAAATGACGGTTGAAGCCAGCACCATATAGCCACTGCGATGGACACCTTCGATGGTCAGGTTATATCCAAAATCCCAGAACAAATGACGGATGCCATTCGACAGGTGATAAAAGACCGCAACCGTAAAGCCAAACAGCACCAATTGGCCAAACCAACTGGTCAGGATCGATTGCACAAAATTGTAATATTCAGCACCGGTTGCCAAAGCAACGATCCACCAGACCACCATCAGACTGCCCAATGCAAGGGCGGTTCCTGTCGCACGATGGGTAATTGACATGATTGATGTCAATTGCGGCTTATAGATCATTAAATGCGGTGATAATGGGCGTTGTTGAGCCATCTTTATCTCCCCCAGAGAATATGCTTTTCTTATCCCCCAAGACTGAAGCAAGGTCAATGGATCAGACCATAAAATGATACAAAAAATGAAAAATTTACGCCAAAAATAACGATCCTGTGGTGTAATAGGAAAAAGTTTGATCAAAAGTACCGTTCATGAAAACGATTTTATCCATTCAATCTGCTGTTTCCATTGGTGCTGTTGGCAATACCATGGCCAATATGGTGCTGGCCGCCATGGGGCATCACATCGCCCGGGTTGATACCATTCAATTGGCCGCCCATCCTGGCTATGGGTTTGTCGCTGGCGGCAGTCTTCAGCCGCAAGATTTTGCCGATTTAATCGACGGTCTTGATCGGTTGAATATCGGGCAAAGCATTGATGGCGTCATGACAGGCTATATGGCCCATGCGGACCAGACGAAAGCGATCGGCAGGTTATTGGCCAAGATTAAATCCAGCCATCCTGATCTGCCTGTTTTGATTGATCCCGCGATTGGTGACCATGGCCGGCTTTATGTCGATGAAACCATTGCCAAAGGCATGGAAACCCATCTCTTTTGCCATGCTGATATCATCACCCCGAACCGATTTGAGCTGGAATATTTTTCGCATCAGACCATTGCTAGCAAAGATGATGCTATAAACGCCAGCCGCAAGATATTGGCACAATACCAACATATGAAAGGCATTGCCGTTACGGGCATCACCGCTGATAATCATGGGATATCAGATGGCTGGATCACCCGCGATCATGCTGTTTTCCACGATGGTGCTGCTTTGCACCATCAACCCAAAGGCCTGTCTGGTGGCGGGGATTTATTTGCTGCCATCCTGATGGGATATTATCTGAACTCACTGGATTGGGAGGGTGCAGTGGCGCAATCCAGCCCGAAAGCCCAAGCCATTTTGCACCAATCGGACGCGCCGGGGCAGGGGCAAATCTTGCCCCAAGCCATTATTGATCATTTGCGATA
>WTHX01000119.1:0-2920 GCA_011522975.1 Alphaproteobacteria bacterium
ATGCCACCAAAGCCACGACTTTTTCATCAAGATTTGTTTCAAGCCCGGGATAGGCGTTGGTAATGTTAAACCGCAAATCGGATTGCGGGGCTTTGGCCTTTGCCGCCTCAATAATTGGCACCATGGCCTGCTCTAATCGGGATAAAATATCTTGCGGATCATCACCCGCCAGATTGCGAATTTCAAATTTAACCTCCGCATGATTGGGGACGATATTAAGCGCAACCCCAGCGTTAATCATCCCTGCATGGAGCGTGGTGTAAGGGATATCATAGGCATCATCCCGCGCGCCGTTTTCAGCCAAATCATCTTGCAAATGGCGTATTTCAGCAATCAAATCACAGGCGATATGAATCGCGTTCACCGCTTGCGGGGCCAATGCGGAATGCGCTTCGGCACCGGTGCAATGGGCTTCGATCGCGGTTTTGCCTTTATGCCCTGTGGCGATCGCCATATGGGTTGGCTCCCCGACAATGCACATCGCCGGGCGGATCGGGGCGTGTTGCAGCATGTCGATCATCGAACGCACACCCACACAGCCAATTTCTTCATCATAGGAAAACGCCAAATGAAGCGGTGAGTTGAGCGGCAATTCAGTGGCCTTGATCCCAGCGGCTAGGGCACTCGCCACAAAGCCTTTCATATCGGCCGTCCCCCGCCCATAGATAAGGCCATTTTCTTCAACCGCTTGAAACGGCGGTTTGGTCCAATCTTGGCCATCCACAGGCACAACATCGGTATGGCCTGACAGCATTACGCCAGATCGGTCTTGCGGGCCAATGGTGGCATAGAGATTGGCTTTTTTGCCGGTTTTATCTTCAATGATCTGGCATTGAACGCCTTTATCACCAAGCCGTTCTGCGCAGTAATCGATTAAGGCCCTGTTTGGATCACGGCTGACGGTGGGAAAGGCGATTAAATCCGCCAAGATGTCTTTTGTGTCCGTCATGGCTGGTCTGGCCTTCTGGGGTTAGGTCCGATGGGCGATATGACTGGCGAGATATTTGGCATCTTCCCAGACTCCCCAAATAAACGACGATCCTCGCATGGAAAGCCATGGCAGACCCAGAAAATATATGCCATCCGCCTTCGCCACACCGCGATCATGGGCTGGCTTGCCGCTGTCATCAAAAGCATCAACCTTCAGCCAAGAAAAATCCTGCACATAACCTGTTGCCCATATGATCGTCTTAATCCCGCGTTCAGCCAAATCAATCTCGCGAATTGGATGGGTCAGGCATTCGGGATCAGGACCAATGATTTTGGCGTCTTCTTCTAATGGCAAGTCCAACCCATTGGCTTCGACATAAGCATCTGCCTCTGCCAATAAGGACAAATGATTGGCGTCACCATCGGCAATGTTTTTCACAAGGTCATCAGCAATCGCCAGTCTGCCGTTATCATACGCCCCTGTCATACCCAACAGCACCATGCCGCGATCAGCAAATTTCCTGAAATCTACTGTCTTGCCGCCATAAGCCCCAGACACCGCAATGGTGACATGTTCTTTGCCCGCGGGCGGGGTTTTCATTTGCCATTTGCCCAATGTACCCAGCCACCAGACAAAATCTTTGCCGCGATACGACCGTGGTGGGCGATCATGGGGGCCGATGGAAAGATAAACGTCACGCCCTGAACGGAGCAATTCATCAGCGATTTGTGAGCCTGATGACCCTGCACCCACCACCATCACCGCACCGTCTTCAAGTTGTTCGGGGTTGTGATAATCAAAAGAATGAATTTGCGTCACTACGCCTTCGGGGACAATCGGCGGGAAGACAGGAATTTGAAACGGCCCTGTTGCCGCGACGACGTGATCAGCATGGATCACGCCTTGAGATGTCGTGACTTGATACCCGCCTTCGGGCAAGGCTACGGTATCTGTTACTTCAACCCCACAATGCAGCGGGCATTCGATTTGTTTGGCGAAGTCTTCAAAATAAGCGGTGACTTCATCCTTGCCGGGGAAGCCATCAGGGTCACTTGAAAACTCACGTGCAGGGAAGCGATCATGCCAAGCCGGGCCGTTCATCACCAGACTATCCCAACGGGCATTGCGCCAGCGTTCAGCGATCGTGTCGCGTTCCAACACAACATGATCGATGTCATTGTCCCTTAGATGCGCGCTCATAGCGAGGCCGGCTTGACCTGCGCCAACAACAACAGTGTTGGTGCGTTGCGGGATCATGCGCCTGCCTCACCAGTGGTCAGGCGCGCCATATGGCGGGTGAAATCCCAAATTGTGCCTTCCAACGCATCAGGGGCAAGCGGCGCCATAGGGCGATGCGCTGTTTTGGTGTTTTTCTGCATCGCTTCTAACGTGACTTTATCTTCAGCGTTAAATTCATGGGCAAGGGCAATATATTCCGCCGTCTCCGGCAGGTCATCCGCCCCTTCTTGGACCAGAACCCCCATCTTGATATTGACGGTTTCAGGGGTTTCCGGCAGCAGGATCAAAAATACCGCGCAATTCGGCCCAACGGTGATGACAAAATTGGGATAAACATTGAACAAGACCGATGACCGCCGTTCTTGTTCGGTCAGGTCTTCGGGGAAGGGTTCACGTTGCGGGAAAGTCGGATCATAATTCGACCTGTAAGCGGTAAACCCTGGGCCAGATGCCAATTTTTCACAAAGCCGGGTTGGAGTCACATGATCAAGCGTTTTGGCATGGGTGATCGACAGATGATACCCTTCCATAAAGTTTTCAATCAGGCATTTCCAATTGGTTGACCATTCTTCAAACCATGTTTCAGTGCTGTGGCGTTCTTCAGGATGGTAGTTTTTTAAATACGGCAACATGCCTTCCAATTGCGGGGCAAGTGGGGCGGCGGTACCGCTTGTATTCACAAAAATAAAGCCCAACCATTCTTCAACCTTAAATTCAGGCAAAGAACACGCCTCTGGGTCAAATCCTGCG
>WTHX01000119.1:3020-7281 GCA_011522975.1 Alphaproteobacteria bacterium
ACCATCAGCAAGGCTGTGATCAAATCATCATTGGTATGCGGGGTGAAGGGAAAATCCTGATGCCATTTTACCGCTGTTGCAGAGCCTGGCAATTTTGAATTGATTTTGGTGTGGTGCAATTTGATATCAGGGCCGATTAAATCCGCCACCATATCCGCCATATTGCTATCGGCCATGGCGTTGAAATAAGCGTCTGAAACTTCATGGGGCGCGTTGATCCGGCGTAGGGCTGGATTGTCTGCTGAATGGCCTTTTTCCACATCAAAGCGTGGCTTGCCATTGACCATTTCACCCCATGCGCCATCATGGCTTTTGCTGTCTTCGACCCATGATGCGAAATCAGCGCGCAGCGCTGCCAATTGTTCTGAAGAAATTGCGTTTTCAACAACCAAATAACCATTGTCATTGAAAAAATCGATTTGATCTTGTGTCAGCATAATAGCCTCCGTGGTTTTACGTTTTACTATTTGGCGAAATGTCACGTTCTGCAAGCATTTTCTCACCTGATCTTGACCATAAAGGATAATTGACGCCTTTCGGTGATGATGAACAATAAAATGATCATCTCAAAAGAAATGGGAGTGCTGATATGACAAGCCCTCAACCCAACCCCACACAACTTGATTCGAGGACTGAACCAAGTTTTCAGGAGACCGTCAATCTGATGGTTGATCAAGCCTTGGCACGGATGGAATTATCCCCTGGCTTGGCGGAAAAGATCAAAGTCTGCAATTCCACCTATATGGTGCGGTTTGGTGTCAGGTTACGCGGCAAGATCGAAACCTTCACCGGTTATCGCGCGGTGCATTCTGAACATCTGGAACCAGTCAAAGGCGGCATCCGTTACGCATTATTGGTTGACCAAGATGAAGTCGAGGCTTTGGCCGCGTTGATGAGTTATAAATGTGCTGTGGTCGAAGCGCCATTTGGCGGGTCAAAAGGCGGGCTTTGCATTGACCCCAATAATTATACCGAAAATGAATTGGAACAAATCACCCGCCGTTTTGCCTATGAATTGATCAAACGTGATTTGATCAGCCCCAGCCAAAATGTCCCTGCTCCTGATATGGGCACGGGTGAGCGTGAAATGGCATGGATTTCGGATCAATATTCCCGCATCCATACCACCGATATTAACGGCAGGGCTTGCGTCACAGGAAAACCTGTTCATGCCGGCGGGATCAACGGCCGTGTTGAGGCCACAGGCCGCGGCATCCAATTTGCCTTGCGTGAATTTTTTCGCCACCCTGAAGATTCCGCCAAAGCAGGCCTTTCTGGTGATCTTTCCGGCAAGAAAGTGATTGTCCAAGGTTTTGGCAATGTTGGATCGAACGCCGCCCGCTTAATCGCCGAAGAAGATGGCGCCCATATTATCGGGGTGATTGAACGGCACGGCGCGATCATGAATCCCGATGGGCTGGATGTTCCAAAACTGCAAGAATACTTGCGTGAACATGGCACACCAAAAGGGTTTGAAGGTGGCAAATTTGTCAAAGATGGCGCCAAAATATTAGAACAGGATTGTGATATTTTAATCCCCGCCGCCCTTGAAGGGGTGATCAACCGCAAGAATGCCAAAAACATCAAAGCCAAATTGATTATTGAAGCGGCCAATGGGCCTGTGACCTTTGATGCGGATACCATCCTCAATCAAAAAGGCGTGGTGATTATCCCTGATCTTTACGCTAATGCTGGCGGGGTGACCGTTTCTTATTTTGAATGGGTTAAAAACCTGTCGCATATCCGGTTTGGTCGCATGGAACGCCGCCAAGAAGAATTGCGCCATCATATGTTGATCAAAGAATTAGACCGGCTAACGGCTGAAGGCGGCATGACATCGGTTTCACCTGAATTTAAAGAAGAATATCTGAAAGGCGCGGACGAATTGGAAATGGTGCGCTCAGGCCTAGATGATACGATGCGCACCGCCTATCAAGCCATCCGCCAGATTTGGCATGACCGTGATGATGTCCCCAGCCTTAGGATTGCGGCTTATATGCTGGCGATCAGCCGCATTGCCACGAGTTATATTTCAAAAGGGCTTTAAGCCATCATGCCATCCTTGTTTTGGCCACGGCCTTGAATTAAAATCAAATATCTATTTTCTGGTTAAGGTGCCATGACAAGACTGACCCCGCCGCTTTCATTCTTTAAAAGCCAATGGCAGTTTTTGCTTTTTGGCTTTCTCTTGGCGTTTTTTTCATCCCCGGGGCAGACCTTTTTTATCTCGCTTTTTTCGGGGCAAATTCGTGATGAATTAAACTTAAGCCATGGGGAGTTTGGATCGATCTATGCGGTGGGCACATTAATCTCTGCCGCCACTTTAATCCCCCTAGGGCGGCTGGTTGATACCATCAAATTACACCGTATTGCTTTGGCGATTATCATTGCGCTGGCATTGGCGGCATTTCATTTTTCTTTTGTATCTTCGGTCTTCACCCTTGGGTTAGGGATTTATTTTTTGCGGCTATCCGGCCAAGGGATGATGTCCCATCTCTATGCCACGGCCATCACCCGGCGCTATGTCGCTGAACGAGGCCGGGCTTATTCCATCGCGGTATTTGGCCATCCTGTTTCTGAATTTGCCATGCCGATTTTTGTTATTGCGGCGCTGGCCTTTATGGATTGGCGGCAGGTCTGGCAAGTCACGGCATTGCTGGTGCTGGTGGTGATGGTCCCTGCTGCTTTGACGCTGACAGGTCGGCGCGCGGGGCAAGATGGCGGCGGCGTGGACAGCCTTGATGCCAATGAAACAGGGCGTGGCGGCATCCATTGGACACGGCGAGAAATGCTCACCCATTGGCGGTTCTGGATGTTATCGGGCCTGATTATCGCACCAAGTTTCACCACCACAGGGATGTTTTTTCATCAAATCTATTTTGCTGAGGTGAAATCCATCGCCCTTTCCCAATGGGTCACTGGTTTTGGGTTTTTCGCCACAATGAGCATCGCAGGGTCGTTCCTTGGGGGGTATTTGGTGGATAAATTCACCGCCGCCCGCATCGCCCCGCTGGCGGTTGGCGCCATCACCATTGCCGTGTTTATGCTTTATATCACGAAACCCGGGGGCATGGTTTTTGTCTATTTCAGCGTCTTTGGATTGATCCAAGGGTTATCCCATACCGCCGCGACCCCCATTTGGGCAGAACTTTATGGCACGAAACATTTGGGCGGCATCAAAGCCATCGCCCAATCAATGATGGTCTTTGCATCTGCCATGTCGCCTGTTATTTTGGGATTGATGATTGATCAGGGCATGTCGCTTGGCGCGTTGTTGATGGTGCTTGGCGCTTTGCCTGTTACCTCTGGCATTCTGGCGGCAATTGCCACCAGCAACCGTTAATCAACTTAAGCAAACAGGGTTTTTCATGACTAAGATGATGATGTTCAAAGCCATGGTTTTATCGGTCTTATCTCTCTTTGGGGCGGCGACTTTGGCCCATGCTGAGAGCAAGGCCTGGGATGGGTTGTGGTTTGAATGTGAATTCGCCAGCCGCCAAGCCCCGCCTGCCGATGATTGCAAAATGCTGGATGATGACGGTTTTCTTTTTTCTTCTAATCGCGTGACCTATATGAAAGTCATCGACAGCAGAGAAAAAGATGGATGTAAAAAACAGCGTCAAGGCCAGTGTTTCCAAGCCGCTGCACCTAAAATCACCATCACCAAACAACGCAATGGCAAGGCAAAGTTTACCGATACCACCATTGGTTTGAGTTTTCTGGGCTGCACGCAAATTTTCCACATGACCGCCATGGGCGATTTTGTTGAAGCCAAGCCAGATGAAGACCGCTGTTACTGGGCGGGCGAAAAACATTTTTATTTACGCCAATATCAAGGCGAAGTGGTGCTGGATTAATGACGCAATCATATCGATTAGACGGCCGTTCTCTGGTGCGCTTCAGTGGTGACGAAGCAGGTGATTTCCTCAATGATTTGATCACCGCCGATACCAATGCTATTGACGCGGGGACAGTGCAACAGGGCATGTTGCTGACCCCCCAAGGGCGTATTCTTTATGATCTTTTGATCAGCCGTGATGGCAATGATTTCTTGCTGGAAGTCGATGCCGAAAGACGTGCTGATTTCATCAAAAAAATGATGATGTATCGCTTGCGGCGGCCTGTTCAAATCACCCCCGATGACCAAAACGTTTATGCCGTGATCAATGCAAACGACGGGAAAGAAGGTCTTATTGACCAGCGGTTTAATGGTGCGGTGATGCGCTATTACGGCACGCGCGATGATGCCATTGGCACAGAT
>WTHX01000119.1:7381-10355 GCA_011522975.1 Alphaproteobacteria bacterium
TAATGGTGCGGTGATGCGCTATTACGGCACGCGCGATGATGCCATTGGCACAGATTCGGGTTATCAAGCCTTACGCTATCGATATGGGGTGGCGGAAGGGGCGATTGATCTGCCCCCTGAAAAAGCCCTGCCCCTAGAGGCCCGGCTTGATCTTGACCACGGAATAAGTTTTGAAAAAGGCTGTTATATTGGCCAAGAAGTCACAGCACGCACCCGTTATCGCGGGCTTGTGAAACGCAGTTATCTGCCTGTTCGTCTTGATCGCGCTAGTGGCAATCACGATTGGGATTTTCCCCAAGACATTACCCTTGATGATCGCGTGGTCGGTCAGGTTTTAGGCATGGCAGAAGATGATGACGGGGTGATCGGCTTGGCGTCTATCCGCCTTGAGACCATCAATACGGTGATTGAAAATGGCGTGACCCTTGCTATTGACAATGCCAGCCTAACCCCGCTTTTCCCAGAACGGTTGATGCCGCTTCCCGCCAAAAAGGATTAGGGCATCTTCTTAAAATGCCCTTATTGTGCTGAGCCTATTGTGCTGAGCCTATTGTGCCGTCCAGGCGCCATCAATCGGCATGGCGATCCCTGTCACGCTGGCGGCCGCATCACTCATGAAATAGAGGCATAACGCGCCAATTTGTTCCGGCAAGACAAAGGTTTTATTGGGCTGGCGTTCTTCGACAAGAGCAATGGTTTCGTCTTCAAACGAATTGCCATTGGCTTGGGCGCGGGCTTCGATTTGGGCTTCCACCAATGGCGTTTTTACCCAAGCGGGGCAAATCGCATTGACCGTGATTCCATCTGTTGCCACTTCCAATGCCGTGCCTTTTGTCAGGCCAACAAGACCATGTTTGGCGGCGATATAGGCCGATTTATTGACCGAGGCGATCAGCCCATGCACCGATGAAATATTGATGATCCGGCCAAAGCCCCTTGCCCGCATCCCATCCAAGACCGCGGCGGTTGTATGAAAACTTGATGACAGGTTAATGGCAATCACATCATCCCATTTCGGGATTGGGAAATCTTCAATAGGGGCGACATGCTGAATGCCAGCGTTGTTGATCAACACATCAATCTGACCCATCGCCTTTTCTGCATCGGCGATCATCTGGCGGGTGGCCTGACCATCCCGCAGATCAGCATCAAAATACTTCGCTGATCCTGCCCCAAGGCGGGTTAATTCAGCCGTGATTGCCTCTACAGCATCGCCATCTGCAAGACCGTTAAAGCCAATATGATGACCTGCAGCCGCAATTGTTTTGGCAATGCCCAGGCCGATGCCACTGGTCGCCCCTGTGATGAAAACATTGAGTGTCGCCATGTCTTTCCTCTAAGATTCGATATGGTTATGATTTGAACAATTGATCGGCAAGATCACGAACCGAAGATTTACCTGAAATCACCGTATCAATTTTTTCAATCTCCGCTTCAAGTCGGGCTTTATACGCCTTTAGGTCTTCGACATTCCAGCGTTCAAATTCAGCCGGACGTTGGCTTGGTTTCAGTGCATCAAATTCATCTTCCATGGTTTTCCCCTATCGGATGCCTATGGTTTGGTTTCAATTTCAATCAACAAAACGTCAAAACACGATAAATTAAAGACAATCTTTGCAAATTCTTGGCGGTGATACTATATAGAAATAATAACAAGATTATTTTTTGCCACGAATGGCGGTAATCTTACCCCATTAAATGATGGCATTATGCCAAAAACAGGGCCTTGCCCATCCTTCAGGAGTTCTTATGACTGACCTGCTCATGCCGAAAGCCACCGCCGTTTGGTTGATCGATAATACCGCGCTGACCTTCACACAGATCGCTGAGTTTTGCTCTTTGCATGATCTTGAAGTCCAAGCCATTGCCGATGGTGATGTCGGGATCGGTATCCAAGGCTATAACCCTGTTTTGAACAAGCAATTGTCTGATGAAGAAATTAAGCGTTGCGAAGAAGACCCTTCCGCACGGCTGACACGTTCGGGCAGTGATTTGCCTGAACCCACCACCCGCACCAAAGGCCCACGCTATGTGCCATTGGCCCGCCGAGGTGACAAGCCAGATGCCATTGCGTGGATCGTTAAGCATCACCCTGACATTAAAGACAGCCAGATTTCCAAATTGGTTGGCACCACCAAAGACACAATCGCAAAAATCCGCGATCGTTCGCATTGGAATATTGCGAATATCACCGCCAAACATCCTGTCATGTTGGGGCTTTGTTCGCAGGATGATCTCAACGCCGCCATTGAAAAATCAGGTGGCAATGTCCAGTCACCATCAGAGCAAGTCGCTAATATCAGCGAATTGCCCTAATCGTTTTTCGGCTCTGGTTTAAGATTTCGGATAGCCGATTGACTGCAACGCGATGGTGATCTCGTCCAGAATAGCGGGGTCATCAATTGTTGCAGGCATAGGGTAATCCACACCATCCGCAATTTTCTGTATAGTCCCTCGCAGGATTTTGCCTGACCGTGTTTTCGGCAGACGCTGAATAATCACCGCTTCTTTAAACGCCGCTACCGGGCCAATTTGCTCCCGCACCATTTTGACGGTTTCAGCAACAATCTCTTCCCCTGAACGACTAACCCCAGATTTCAGAACCAAGAACCCCAGCGGCACTTGGCCTTTCAATTGATCCGCCGCCCCAACAACCGCACATTCAGCAACATCGGGATGGGCGGCCAGAACTTCTTCCATCCCCCCTGTGCTAAGCCGATGCCCCGCCACATTGATGATGTCGTCAGTCCGTGCCATGACAAAAACATAGCCGTCTTCATCCAGATACCCCGCATCACCAGTTTTGTAATAGCCTGGGTATTCCGCCATATAACTTTCAACAAAACGGTCATCATTATTCCATAGCGTTGGCAAACACCCTGGCGGCATCGGCAATTTTACAACAATCGCGCCAATCTCACCGGCTGGTAAGGGGTGACCCGCTGTATCCAAGACTTGAATATCCCAACTGGGG
>WTHX01000081.1 GCA_011522975.1 Alphaproteobacteria bacterium
AACCGCCGGCCAAGCGATTAACAGTCGCTTGCTCTACCGCTGAGCTACCGGGGAACACGGTAAAATTGTCTTAGACAAGATTTTAATCTTATGCAAGACAGAAAACACCATGATAGGTCAATTTATGCCATTTTTTTGATCAGGCTTGTGATTTTATCGGCCATCACCGCAATCGCGGGCGGATCAAGTTGATCTGTTGAGATGGTTTCAATGATCTCTCTGCCCTTTTTGCCCATACTGCGGTTATACGCGGGGTCATAATGCTGTCCGATCAAGGCTTTGACCAGATCAGGCCAAGATTGATCTTGCACCAACACCCGCCATGATTGGGTAACGTCATACCCATGGCGCGTCACCATCCCATCAATCAAGCGGTCGAGACGTTGCGGCTCAGACATTAAATGCGGATAATCCTGGATCAAGAAATCAACACGGGCCTCAATACTGGCATCAATCACAATTTGCGGGGCGTCTTGCATCACAGCCCATAATCCCTTGGGGATATGACAAGCCCCGATCTTGCTGCTTTCAGCTTCGATCAGAACAGGCTTTGACCGATCAAATTGCCTTAATTTCTGATAGATCAAGCCATCGAACATCCGCGCACTGGGTTGATCTTCATCAGGTTCAAACCCTAATAATGAGCCGCGATGACAGGCCAAACCTTCCAGATCAAGGCATTGGATGCCGCGTTCTTGAACCGTTTTAAGCAGATGGGTTTTGGCGGACCCTGTTGGGCCTTGCAGCAACACAGGTTTTAATTGAAGCGCCAATGGGTCAAGGTGATCAAGAACATCACCGCGATAGGTTTTATAACCGCCATCCAATACCGTGACGACCCAGCCTGTTTCCGCCATCACCCGCGCCAAAGCCCCTGACCGCTGGCCGCCACGCCAACAATAGATCAAGGGCGACCAAGACGGCGGCTGTTCGGCCAATATCCCTTGTTCAAGATGCCGGGCGATATTGCGCGAAATCAACGCCGCCCCCAAACGGCGGCCTTCAAAAGCATTTGCTTTGTGCAATTTGCCGACTTCAGCCCGCTCATCATTCGATAAGACAGGCAGATTGATCGCCCCGGGGATATGATCATCTTCAAATTCAGCAGGGCTGCGGGCATCAATTATTGCATCGTAAGACGCTTGCCAGTCTTCGGAACGTTTTAAGGGGGCGACCATTACTTAATCCTGATTTCAGCCTGTCCATCCAAAGAGATGCGGCCAATCATGGCGGCGTCAAGTTCAGCATCCAGCAGTTTTTGTAAAATTGCATCAGCCTTACCGTGCGGGACAACCGCCAATAACCCGCCGCCTGTTTGCGGATCATAAATCAATGGCAAAGCAGGATGAACGCCTCGGGCAGGCGCCGCCAGCCGGTTGGCATGAAATAATGATGATGCGACGCCATCTTCAACCAATGACAGCGCAGGGGAAAGCAAAGGCAGGTTATCCAAATCAAATTCAAGCGAAGCCGTGCCATCCCCAATGCTGGAGGCCAAAGAAAGCCCATGGCGGGCCAGCCCAAACCCCGTGACATCGGTCATGGGAAAGCATCCGAATCCCGCAAAGATATTAGCCGCATCAGCGTTTGATTGCGCCATCACATCAATGGCGGCTTGCCGCGCCAGCCCATCCGCCAGATCGTGATTGCCTTCAGCATGACCCGCCATAATCACGCCAATGCCCAAGGGCTTTGTCAGGATCAAAGCGTCACCATCTTGCGGGGTGTAAAGCGGTTTATCCGAAGCAAGTCCAGTGACCGCAAAACCAACCTGAAGATCAGCACCTGCAGACGTATGCCCGCCCGCCAGTTTAGCCCCGTGCTGATGCAAAGCCAGCATGGCACCCGCCAGAATTTGCGTAATATCGTTTTTCTGCAATCTTGAAAACGCATGGGGCAGGGTCAGGATAGCCAAAGCAGAATGAGGCTTAGCATGGCTGGCAAAAAGATCACTCATGGCATGGAGCGCTGCAATTCGCCCCAAGATAAAGGGATCATCGACCAAGGCTGAGATCGCATCAACCGATTGCACAATACGGTTTTGGGGCAAATCAATGCTTGCGCTGTCAGCATTGGTTTTAATTTCTTGGTCCAGATCATAGCCTTGGGCGCGCAAATAGGCTTGGGCCTCGGCAATGCCTTGATCAAGGTCAGAAAACCCTGTTTTTGCCCCGCATCCCAAACAGCGCATAGCGGCAAGGGCGGCTTCACCATCATGGCCTTGCTTTGCCATCAATTGAGCGAGAGGCGAGGGGCTGGGTTGCGGCATTGGCGGCAAGTCTGAAAACTTTTGAATAAACCTGCGGTCAATCCATTCTTTTAACCGCCAAAGCAATCGGCTGGGCGGCAAAACAAACTTACCCCGCACCGCCATGGCCTTGCGATCTCCTGTGCCGATCAACGCCAGATAATTTTTTTGGGGTTTCCAACGCTGAAGCGTATCTTCAAGCAGTTGCCGCCGCAGGTTTTGGGTTAAAATAGGCCCTGCACGGACGGCAAAAACACCTGCTTTCGGGCGCGGTGAGCCGATAACTGAGGCAATATCACCCGCGGCAAACACTGTGTCGTGGCTGGTGGATTGCAATGTATCATTCACCGCGACAAAGCCTTTTTCATCAAGGGCCAGCCCACTTGTTGCCAAAAACGGGGCAGGGCGACCAGCCGTCACCGCCAGCACATGATCAGCCTTGATCATATGACCATTGGCCAGCATCACGCCTTCTTGTGTGATGGCATCAACCGCCACCCCCAAATGACAGGTGATATTTTGGGATTTTAAGACAGGCATGATGGTTGCCGCCGCCTGGGGGGTAAATTCGGATAAAACCCGTGGGCTGCGGCCAATAAGGTTAAATTGAAGATTGCGCTTTTCTTTGATGTTCAAACGGTGATGAAGCGATAGGGCCATTTCAACCCCGCCAGCCCCACCGCCAATAATGGCAATGGTTTTTTTCTGGTCTTGCGGGCGTTCATCCAACACAGGATGCAACCGCGCAAGCAATTGCGATATTGGCTTTACAGGGATGGCGTGGTCTTTTGCGCCTTTGATTGCGGCCATATCAGGGGATGAGCCAATATTGATCGACAACAGGTCATATCCCATTTCAGGGTAACCTTCGACAGTCAATTTACGGCGGTCTGCATCAAGATTAACAACAGACCCGTGGATAAACCGCGCCCCCGCCAATCGCGCCAGATGACTTAAATCAATGGTGATGTCTTTATCGCTGTAAAGACCTTCGAGATAGCCAGGCAACATCCCTGAATAAGGCGTCAAGATATCGCGGCTAATCAGCGTCACCCGCAAGCCACGGATGGGCTCCATGATTAATGATTTCAAGACAGAAACCTGAGCATGGCCGCCGCCTAGAAGCACCAGATGTTTTAAATCAGGTTCTGTTTCACTTTGAAACAATGTTCATACCCTTATTGATGGAGCCAATTATGCCCATCAGTTTTGTTTTGCCACTGGCTTTTCGGGGGTGCATTCGACAATCAACACAGCAATAAAAATAAAGCCTGCACCGATCATGGCCGAAACCATCATTGATTGCCCCAAAATTATCCACCCTGCGACCGCGGCAAACACCCCTTCTAAGGATAGGATAATCGCAGCCGCCGCATTACTGCAATGCTGTTGGGCAATTAATTGCAAGGTAAAGCCCAACCCTGTGGACATAACGCCCGCAAATAAAATTTCAGGCCAAGCCGACATCACCCCATGCCATGTTTCGGACCATGTTGTGATCTCAAAGGCAATGAACACCGCAAAGGACAGGACCATGGTGATCAATGTTTGGATAAAGGCCAATTGATAAGGCGTGTTGGTGCGTTGCGCCATCCAGCCGACAAGCATGATATGCGCGGCCCAAAACACCGCCCCGATCACCACCATGATATCGCCCCATACCGCTTCACGGGGGGAGGCACCTGACATCAACCAAGACCCGATGACAAAGACACCAACCGCCATCCACCTTAGGCCGCGAATATTGCGTTTAAACAACAGCAAGCCCAATAACGGCACCAAGGGAACATAAAGCGTGGTCAGAAAGGCGGTATTCGCAACGCTGGTGATGCCCAAACTGACCTGTTGCAAGGCTGAACCAATAAACATCAAGACACCAAGGCAAATCACGCCAATCATCAGATAAGACCGGTCCTGTTCTGATGAACAAATGATCGAGATTGTTGAAAGCCGCTGTCTTTCCCAAATCGCCATGGGTAGTACCGCGATTGTTCCCGCCAAAAAGCGAAAAGCAGTGAAGCCAAATGGCCCTAAATCATCCATCCCTGTGGTCTGGAAAACAAAAGTGATGCCCCAGATAAATGCGGTTAGCAGTAATAGACCGTGCGAGACCAAACGTGGCATGAACTTACTTTCTTTCTGATGAAGGGCAATCTACTTGAGGTGATTACCCACGATCGCGGGGGTTTCGCAAAATGGCTTTAATATACATAGACGTTCGCGGCACATAGCGGTAACTCGAAATGCTGATGGCAGGCCTAATCCCCATACGCCATACACTATAAATCACAAGAACCGAATGAATAAAACCAATATAAATAAACATCGACCCCGCGCCGTAATTTTGGATCAGGTAACCTGAAACAACAGGGCTGACAATCGCCCCAAGTGCATAGAGCAAAATCAATGATGCCGATAAATCGACCAATTCTTGCGGCGAGGCAAAATCATTGGCATGGGTGGCACAGATCGAATAAATCGGCATCGTGGCGGCGCCAAATAAAAACACCAAACCAAAGGCCAGTAAATCCTGCCGAAAATCAATCAGTGACGATGCGCCTGTAATAAAGCAAATCGCAATGGCAAATAATGAAAACCCAACCAACACATAACGGCGGTTGAATTTATCCGTGACAATCCCCGCAGGGATTTGGATCAACGCCCCACCCAAAACAGACATCGACAGGAAAATCGCCGTCTGGGCGGCGGATAAGCCAATTTCAATAGCGTAAACCGGCCCCACCATGCGGATCGAAGAATTGGTCAAGCCAGCGGCAATAATGCCTAGGCCCGCCAATGGCGATAACGTCAGGGCAAAAAACGGCTTAAACCGTTTTTGTTCAGGAATCTCAGGCGGCACAGATTGGGTCAGCGCCAAGGGCAGAAGGCTCATACAGGCGACCATGGCAATGATGTTATAGGCGGTATAACTGGCCGGGTCTAAAGTGGCGATGACGCCTTGCGCCATGATTGTGCCCACCATATCAGCGACACGATACACCGAAAAAATACGGCCACGGTTTTCATTGACCAATTTGGCCTGCAACCAACTTTCAATCACCGTATAGCCGCCTGCGATGGCAAACCCTGTTAAAACCCGCAAAAATGCCCAGAAATAAAGATCAATATAAACAGGGTGCATGATCGCGGATATGGCCGAGGCCGAAGCCATCACCGCAAAACAGCGGGAATGACCCGCCCGCCTGATCAACCAAGGGTTAATAAAACACCCTAAAAACAACCCAATAAAATGAGCCGAGCCCAAGATACCAATTTCTGTGGCGGTAAAACCAAATGATCGCCCTGCCAAGGCATCAAGCGGGCCAAGCGAGCCGCTTCCAACTTGAATGAACAAGACAGACAAAAGAAGGGCAGATAATGAGATCAAAAGGCGCATTGGATGACTTCAATGTAATGCAATAACTTCTGTATTCGCCTCTTTTCAACCGCTGACAAGCAAAATCGACATCATCACATATATATGATCATTATCGGCGTTTTTAATCAAATTTTATTCGGTTTTTGAATATTTAACAATAGTCTGAGGTTCAGGCTATAAGAAGAAGGCAAATGTAATGAATACGATCAACAAACCGAAAAATACATCAAAGACCCCGATTGAAACCCAAAATCTAGCGGTGCCAAGGCATTCTTTTGTTGAAAATTATATTCTTAACTTCAGCCATCAAGACATCCCTGACCACATTATTCACCAAGGCAAACGTTGCTTGCTTGATTTAATCGGCGTTCTGGCGGCTGGCAGCACAACCCCATTAGGCAAAATTATTTCCAATCATGCCCACCGTCACTTCAACACAAATGAAACGAAAGAATTGCGCCTGTTGGGGGATGGGCGCGGTTCTAGTGCCCTTGGGGTTGCTTTGGCAGGGGGCATGATGATCGATGCCATTGATGCCCATGACGGTATGCGCCTGACAAAAGGCCATGCCGGTTGTGGTCTTTTGCCCGCCTTGATCGCATTATTGGAATATCAAAGCATTGAGAATCCAGACACGAATTATCATGATGATGACTTATTGACCAATCTCATTTTGGGGTATGAGATCGCCATCAGATCAGGGATCGCGCTTCATCAATCTGTTTCTGATTATCATACATCAGGGGCATGGGTTGCCATTGGAGTTGCGGCCTTGGCCAGCCGTATATTGGGCGGTGATGCCGACCAGCTTTCCCATGCCATGGGGATTGCCGAATACCACGGCCCCCGCAGCCAGATGATGCGCACCATCGATTATCCGACCATGGTCAAAGATGGATCAGGCTGGGGAGCAATGGCGGGAATTTCCGCCGGGTTCTTAGCCCAAGATGGCTTTACAGGCGCGCCAGCGGTGACTGTGACCGCTGAAACTGAAGGCCCGATTTGGGCTGATCTTGGCACAGTTTGGCATATGGTGGATCAATATATCAAACCTTGGCCTGTTTGCCGATGGGCGCAACCTGCGGTGACTGCCGCTATGGATGTGATGGCGGCGCAAACTCTTTCAGCAAAAGACATTTCGCATATCGAAGTGGTGTCCTTCCATGAAGCGGTCAGGCTGGCCACCCGCATCCCTGAAAACACCGAAACAGCGCAATATTCATTGCCTTGGCCTGTGGCGGCGGCGGTTTGCCGTGGCCAGATCAATACCAGTGAAATTTCTGAACCATTTGATGACCCAGCCATCACCGCTTTGGCCACCAGCATGACCTTGACCGAAGATGACCGCTATAACGATGCCTTCCCGGCACAGCGCTTTGCCCATGTCATTCTAACGACAAAAGACGGTCAAAGATTTACCTCTGAGACCACGCAAGCCAATTGGGACCCTGACGCGCCGCCATCTGACCAAGAGATGATCGAAAAATTTCATGTGCTGGCAGACCCTGTCTTAGGGCGCAAAAAGGCAGAAGCCTTGGTTGATCTTGTCTTTGGTCTTGATGTCAAAAACCGCAATTCCAATAACGCCAAAGTCATTATCGATTTGATCTGCACCGCATTTTAACCTTTTTCTTGAGGCGAAGACCATGAATGAACAACGCGAAATGCCTAGACGACGTGCAAGAGGCGGGGTCTCTCGTCGCCAGCAAGCCGCGCAAAACTCCAAATCTCAATCGGCATTAGCGCATCAAATCCCTTATCAGCGTGTTGTCAATTCTATGGCGCCACTAAACCCCTTAAGTGATGACCATATCGAAGCCATCCACCATGCATCGCTTCAGGTCATCAGCACCATGGGCGTCAAAGTCTTGAGCGCATCCGCCCGCCAGCATCTCCGCGAGCAAGGCTGTATGGTGGATGATGATACTGAAATCGTTCGCATGGACCCGCAATTTGTCACCGATATGGTGGCGAAAGCCCCGTCTGAATTCACTTTGACGCCGCGCAACCCAGATCACGCGCTTCATATCGGCGGTAATACGCTTAATTTTGGTCTTGTGTCCGGTCCGCCCAATGCCCATGACGCCATTAATGGCCGCAGGGCAGGGACGATTGAAGATTTCAAATCCCTGATCAAATTGGGGCAATCGTTTAATTGTATCCATTTTATGGGAAATCAGGCTGTTGCCACCACTGATTTGCCGGCCAATACCCGCCATTTGGATTCGCTTTATGTCACCCTGACATTAAGCGATAAGTTGTCGTCTTGTATGTCCATTGGGGCAGGGCGGGTGCGTGACGCGATAGAAATGTCGGCCATCGCAAGGGGGCTTTCGCTTGATGAGGTCAAAGCCTCCCCCGCGGCAATGACCAATATCAATGTCAATTCACCTCGTGTGCTGGACCAAGAAATGTCCGATGCTGCACTCACCATGGCTGAATTTGGCCAAGCGGTGATCATCACTCCATTTACATTGATGGGGGCGATGACGCCGGTCAGTTTTGCCGCCGCCCTGACTCAGCAAAATGCCGAAGCATTATTCACCATTACTTTGGTGCAATCGAAATTCCCAGGCGCGCCGGTAATTTATGGCGGGTTTACGTCTAATGTTGACATGAAATCAGGGGCGCCAGCCTTTGGCACGCCTGAAAATTCTCGCGCGAATATGGCTGGCGGGCAATTGGCGCGGTTTTATCAATTGCCGTATCGCACCAGCGCGTGCAACGCATCGAATGTGGTGGATGGGCAAGCCGCCTATGAAACGCAAATGGCGTTATGGGGCGCGGTTACAGGCCATGGCAATTTAATCTATCATGCCGCAGGCTGGCTGGAAGGCGGGCTAGTCGCTAGTTTTGAGAAAGTCGTGATGGATTGTGAGATGATCCAAATGATGACCAGCCTTATGCAAACCCCTGATATGAGCGCTGATGAATTTGGCCTAGACGCCATGGAAGATGTCGGGGTCGGCGGCCATTTCTTTGGCACTGAACACACACTTTCCCGTTATAAAACAGCGTTTTACGAACCGATCTTAAGTGATTGGCAAAACCAAGAAAACTGGCAATTGGCTGGCAGCATGACCGCAACAGAACGCGCCACAGGCATTTGGCAAGATGTGTTGAAGACTTATGAAGCCCCGGCCATTGACCCCGCCATCAGAGACGAATTGGCCGCCTATATGGCACGCCGTAAAGAAGCCATAGGCACGGGTGAACCGTAATATTGGAAGGGGTGGAGGTCCAGACCGGAATCGAACCGATGTCCACGGCTTTGCAGGCCGCTGCATAACCACTCTGCCACTGGACCGCTGAGTGAGAGTTGTTCTTAACCGATGGTTATACCCTCGTCAACATAAGCATGATGGCTTTTCTGCATTTTTCGAACGCGTTTATTTGAAAATAATGCCTTAAGACCCTGCAGTTGCTTCTTTCTTTCAGCGCTGGCTTGCGTTATATCATGGCATGCAAAGTTATATTTCGTCTTTTGGCTGGAGGGGAAGCCTTAATGTCTGTCTTTGAAGATCGTCGCCGTTTAATGGTTGAATCTCAATTGCGCACCAATAAAGTGTCAAAAACCGATGTGTTGATGGCTTTTGAACGTGTTGCGAAAGAAAATTTCATTGATGAAGCCTATGCCGCGCTGGCCTATATCGATGAAGACCTGATGCTGGAAAGAAATCGTTTTATTCTTGAGCCCATGGTCTTTGGTCGTTTGGTGCAAGCCTTGGACTTGAAAAAAACCGACAGTGTCCTCGATATTGGCGCCACCAGCGGGTATTCAACAGCGATCCTATCGCATCTGGCGCAATCAGTTGTTGGCATTGAAAGCGATACTGATCTGGCGCGGATGGGGCAAGACAACCTAACCCGTGAAGGCATTGATAATGCCGTCATCCTGCAAGGTCAGCATCAAGATGGTTTTGCCAATGAAGCGCCTTATGATGCTATTATCATTGAAGGCAGCATCGAAGAAACCCCGCAACAATTGCTGGATCAACTCGCGGCTGATGGCCGCCTGGTCACCATCATGCGTGAAAATGCAACATCACCAGGCAAAGCCGTCAAATATGTTCGTTCAGGTGATGGATTTGCCCATACAACCTTATTTGACGCGCAAACCCCTATGTTGGGTGAATTTGCTAAAGAAAAGGTATTTTCATTCTAATATTTTGAACTTAGGTGTTATTATTTGGGGGTTATTAATAAAGGGGGCAGCCCCCCTTTAAAGAAAGTCAGAACATGAAGACCCAGATGATCAAGACCTCAAACAAAAAGAAAACACCACCCCTGACGTTTTTCACCCAATCACTGGCTTTGTCTATTATTGGGCTGATGTCTTGTGTTCATCTGGCTTCGGCGGATGTCTTCACCACTGAATTGGAAAAATCCATCATTGGATCCGAAAAGATCAATGCCGCCAGACAAGGGTATTTATCCGCCCGTGAGAATTTGGTGATCGCCAAAAATGGTCAAGAATGGTCGGCTAATCTGGCGGCAGGGCATAAATATTCTGAAACCTCCACCAATGGCGCTGACTTTGCAGAAACGAATAATCGCGATGTCTCTGTCACCATCAAACGCAATCTTTTTGATGGCGGGTTATCATCTGCTGAAGAAACCGTTGCTGGCTTGCAACTGGATCTGGCGATAACCCAAGTTAAATTGGCCGAAGAAGATGTTCTATCTTCGGCCATAGAAGCCTATACAGGCG
>WTHX01000148.1:0-28454 GCA_011522975.1 Alphaproteobacteria bacterium
CGTGTCATGTGCGCTTTCATCGATCTTCATAGGCAGGCCAGTTGCCTTTTTGACAGCGGCGCATTCTTCAAGCGTGGCGCAGGGTTGTTCCAACATAATGTCCAAATCCATCACCGCACGGCCAACGCGGGTGGCGTTCAACGGTGTAGCCCCGCAATTCCAATCGCCATAGACCAAAGGCCCATCACCAACAGCTTCGCGCACCAAACGCAAGCGGGCGATATCAGCCTCATTATTTTGATCCGCGCCTAATTTGACTTGAAACTGGCGGATGCCCGTGGCGTAAGCAGTTTTCGCCATCGCCGCCATATCATCAGGATCAACGCAAGTGATGGAATGATAAAGCGGCATATCCGCCTGAACCTGCCCACCCAAGAGCCGCACCAAAGGCATCTTTGCGGCTTTGCCCATAATATCCCACAGCGCCATGGAAACACCTGATTTCGCATAGACATGACCCTGTAAATAGGCATCAAGCCGTGCCATGACCGCATCACTATCCAACGCATCCGCCCCAATCAAGACTGGCGCCATTTCAACAACAGCAGGCATCACCCCATCGGCATAAGCAGGCAAATAATGCGGTATCGGGCAAACTTCACCCCAGCCTGTCAGGCCTTGATCGGTTGTGATCTCAAGGACAACTGATTTCACCGTATCGCAGGTTTTGCCATCCGCCATGTTGTAGGTGACATGGCTGGTCAGGGCGACGTCATAGATTTTGACAGAAGTGATGGTCATTTTAATCTCCATAAATAGCCACAGGATCGCCGAGAATGTCCGGATCACCTTTGACACCTAAACCAGGCATTGCAGGCGGGGTCGCCTTGCCATTTTGATTGCGCGCGCCCTGCCCCGGCACGGGATCATCGCTCAAATGATAATGGCAAAGCCATGACGCCAGACGGTTGGCATCAGGGGTCGATGCGGCCAAATGAATAGCGGCAGTATCGGCCAAAGCCGAGCCACCCAAATCTTCGATATGCATTTGCCAGCCAACCGATACGCCAAAATCACGGACTTGTTTGGCTTTCGTTAAACCGCCCAAACGATTGGGTTTAACCTTTACCCCTTCACAAGCCTTCATTGACCATGCGTTGAGATGATCACTAAAGTTGTGCATGCATTCATCCAGCATAATTGGGTTTTGAACACGGCTTGCGACATGGGCGCATTGATCCAAAGTCTCGCAAGGCTGTTCCACCCAATCCCGTGCTTTGACGCTGTTCAGCACGGCCACCGCAACGCCGGGCGTCCATGCCCTATTGACGTCAAACGTCACTTGATGGCCTGCTGGCAGGGCCGACGAAATCGCCTCAATACGTTCAATATCAATCTTAACATCATCACCGCCGATTTTGGCCGAATGGGTGCGATACCCTTTAGCACTGGCTTTTTCGATCAAAGCCAGCATTTCTTCAGGCGTGCCGGTGGAGATAGAAGAATTGACATCAACAGCTTTCGCTTCATCACCGCCGAACATCATCCAAAGCGGCATGCCAGCGGCTTGGCCGGTGATATCCCAGCACGCCATATCAAGCGGTGATTTGATATAAGGATGCCCGGGCAAGGTCACATCCATCAAGTGGTTGATCGACTCAAGCCCGCGGGGGTCTTGACCTATTAAAGCCGGTGCCAGAATTTCAAACCCTGCCCGCACACCCGGGCCATGGGCAGGCAAATAGGTATGCCCCCAAGGGCAAGCCTCGCCCCATCCTGACAGGCCTTCATCAGTATCAATGCGGATAAAGGTTGAATCCAGCCGCTCAAATTTCAACCGCCCACCCGAAAGATAATACGGTTCTGTCAGGGGCAGATCACGTTGCCAAACAGTAATGCGTTTAATCTTCATGGTGTGACCTTTCTTGGGCGTGACCTTTTTTGGGCGTGACCTTTCTTGGGGTTATCCGTCAACGGATCACACATCAACCCTTGGGTTTAGGTTTTCAGGATCATAGATCGCGTCCCCCATGACAACCCCTTTGCGGGGGCTGTTCATGATCATCACCTCAATCTCAGTGCCTGGTTTGGCCGCCTCTGGTTTCATATAGGCAAAGCCCATAATCTTGCCGACAGAATGCCCATAGGCCATGGATGAGGTTGAGCCAACAACCTGACCATCCACCATCACCGCCTCACCGCCATGGCCATCGAACTGGCCATCGGCTTCAACCGCGATATAAGCGCAATGCCAGGGCTTGCTATTGGCGTTCAAACTGGCTTCGGTGGCGGTTTTGCCGATAAACTCTTTATCCATTTTGACAAAGCGCATGACATCAGCCTCAGGCAAGGTGACTTCATTGGTCAATTCACCCGCGCCTTTAAAGCCTTTTTCAAGCCGCATGACATTCATGGCAAAAGACCCATAATCGGTGATACCATGGCCTTCGCCAGCCGCCCAAAGTGCATCATAAACCGCCAGCATACCTTCGCGCTTACCATGGATTTCCCAGCCCAATTCTCCAGCATAGGACATTCTTAATGCCCAGACTTTTTCACCGCCAATGGTGATTTCTTGTGATGACAACCAGCGGAAAGATGCGTTATCCAACGCCGCATCGGTGCAAGCCGACAGCACATCGCGTGACTTTGGCCCTTGCAAAGCCAAGGCAGACCAGTCTTCGGACAGGCAATCAACTTTTACATCACCTGCCGCGATCTCCGCATGGCAATATTTCGACAGATGATCCAGCAAACGCTGTTCAAAAAACGCAGCACAGACCAGATAATAGGCGTCTTCTGCTGTTTTGATGACGGTCAGTTCAATTTCAATCCGCCCCCGATCATTGAGCAAATGCGTCAAGGCAATGCCGCCAATCTTTTTCGGCAACCGGTTCGGCATCAGGCGATCCAGTGCCGCCTCAGCCCCTTGGCCGGACACCATCACTTTAGTGAAGGCTGAAATATCCATGATGCCAACACCGTTGCGCACCGCTGCGACCTCTTTGGCGACACGGTCATGGACTTCATTGCGACCAAAAGAATAATAATCGCGCTGCTCAACCCCGTCACCAGCAAACCAGCGTGGGCGTTCATGACCATAGACTTCCTCATAAACTGCCCCTTTTGCCATCAAGCGGTCATACATAGGGCTTGGTTTAATGGGGCGCCCCGCCAAACGGTTGAAATGCGGGAACGGAATTTCATGGCGCAAGCAATAATCTTCTTTGGCTTTGGTGACCTGCCAATCTTTGGTGGCGTAAGAGCCAAACCGGCGGGGGTCAAATTCTCGCATTGAAATATCAGCCGCGCCATGGACCATCCATCGGGCCAATTCACGGGTCAGGCCAGGTCCCCAGCCGATACCGATTTGTGTGCCACAACAGCACCAATAATTCTGCACCCCAGGGGCTGGACCGATCAATGGGTTGCCATCCGGCGGATGCGAGATCGCGCCATGGACTTCACGTTTAATCCCCAATTCTGCAAAGATCGGCATCCGTTCAAGTGAATTTTCTAACCACGGCATAATGCGATCATAATCCGCTTCAAACAATTCGTTTTCAGCATCCCAAGGGCAATGGTCTTCCCAAACTGTATTGGGGTTTTCTTTTTCGTAAATTCCGATCAGCCCTGATTTCTGTTCCATACGGATATATCCAGACACCAAACGGTCATCACGGATCACGGGCAATTCACCGTCCATTTCAAGGAACTCTGGCACGGTATCGGTGACAAAATAATGGTGCGTCATGGATGTCATAGGCAATTGCAAGCCAGACCATTCCCCCATCTGGCGGGCGTAAGTACCGCCCGCATTGACCACGTGTTCACAACGGATCGTGCCCAATTCTGTTTCGACAACCCATTCACCATTATCGGCCTGTGTAATATTGGTGGCACGGCAGCGGCGGATAATCTTAGCGCCTAATTTGCGGGCCCCTGCTGCCATGGCTTGGGTCACACCCGATGGATCCGCATGGCCATCTTCAGGCGTATGAAGGGCGGCTTGGACGCCATCAAGATTGTAGAAAGGGTGATGTTTTCGGATGTCTTCAGGCCCGACAATTTCCATGGGGAAGCCCAAGGCTTTACCAACACTCATGGTCTGTTTAAGCCAATCAACCTCATCATCGGTATAGGCCAGACGGAAAGACCCACAGCCATGCCACGTCACGGACACCCCTGTTTCTTCTTCCAAAAGACCTGAATAAAGATCAATGTTATAGCCAACACATTTGCCCAAACCGTAACTTGACGTGGAATGAGTGATTTGCCCCGCGGCATGCCAAGTTGACCCTGACGTTAATTCAGCCTTCTCTAGAAGCACCACATCGGACCAGCCTTCATGGGCCAGATGATAGGCCAAGCCACATCCCATGACGCCGCCACCGACGATCACCACACGAGCGGTGGCAGGAAGTTTCTGTTGTTGTGATTGTTGTTCTGCTGACATGGATCAATCGCCCTAAAATTTAATGCATCTTCAATTGACAGAATTATTGTACATTTGTACCTTAGTCAACCATGAATGATCAAAATGTACCAAATCAAAATCTATCGGCATTAACCACGCCTGAAGACGCGCTGGAACGGCTCAGGTTTCTGCTGCCTGATTTAACGCCTGAATTAAAAAAAGCAGCAGGTTGTTTGTTGGAAGACCAACAGATGATCGGCGTTTATTCTGCCCGCCAAATGGCCAAACGTGCCGATGTCAAACCCAATACCATGGTGCGCTTGGCGAAAGAATTGGGGTTTTCGGGTTATGAGGCGTTGCGGCATTTGTTTCAAACCGCCATTGAACAGGCGGAACCCGGCTTCCAAGATCGGGCACGTTGGCTGCAATCCCTGCCCAAGAAAGGCGAATTGGGCCGACTTTATGCGGATATGGCGGCGGTGACGATTCGCAATATTGAAACCACCCTCGCCGCCAGTGATGCCGCTCAGATGGAACAGGCCGCCCTCGCCCTGCATCGTGCTAAAAAAAGATTTATGTTGGGGGTAGGTATCAACCACGCGCTGGCTGAAAGTTTTTGTTATCTGGCGGATATGGCCTCCCTGCCGATTGAAGCGATTCCCAAATTCGGCAGTCTTGCCATTGATGATCTTGCCCATGCGGGAAAAGATGATGTCCTGATCGCCATCACCTTTAAACCCTATCGCCAAGAGGTTGTTTCAGCCGTTAATCAAGCCCGCAACCAAGGGGTAAAGATCATTGGGATTTCGGACAGCCCCGCATCGCCAATAGTTTTGGGGGCGGACCATGGCTTTATTGTCGAAACCGAAACGCCACAGTTTTACACCTCAATTGTCGCCACCATGGCTTTACTTGAAACCTTGATGTCTTTTGTTATTGCAGAAGCAGGGGAAGATGTGGCATCTGAAATTGAGCGCTTTCATGAAAGGCGTCATCGTTTGGGCATTTATATTGGTGAGAAATCCTAATGGCTGAAGTGACACATTCATTGGACGGACGGTATTACACCGACCCTAAGGTTTTTGAAATTGAACAAAACGGCGTTTTGGCGGAGACATGGCAATTTGCTGGCCATGCCGCCACGATCCCCAATGCTGGCGATTATTTCACCTTTCAGCTGGCCGGCGAAGATTTATTCTGCATCCGTGGCCGTGATGGTGACATCCAATGTTTTTACAATGTTTGTCAGCACCGCGCCCATCAATTGGTGCAAGGCGATGGCAATGCCAAAGTCTTGGTCTGTCCTTACCATGCTTGGAGTTATGGGCTTGATGGTAAACTGATGGCGGGGCCGAACATCAAATCCGTTCGCGGGTTTGAAAAATCAGAAATTTGCCTGACCTCCGTCAAGATTGAAAATATGCATGGGTTTATCTTTGCCAATCTCGACCCAAACGCCAAACCCATGGAAGATTGGTTCCCCAACGTTCGCGATGAACTGGCCGCCCATGTGCCGGATATAGACAGGCTCAAGCCTGTGGAATGGGTTGAGATTCCAGAGAATTGCAATTGGAAAGTTTCAATTGAAAATTATTCAGAATGTTATCACTGCACCTTGAACCACCCGACCTTTTCAACAGGGGTGGTGAAGCCTGAAACCTATGACATTCAGCCGCAAGGATATTGCCTACGTCATACCACGGAATCCCAGCAACTCGATAACATGAGTTATCCGATTGACCTCAACGCCAATGAATACGCCGGCGTCTATTCATCATGGTTTTTATGGCCGATGTTCTCGTTCCAAGTTTACCCGGGCAATGTGTTGAACACCTATCACTGGCGGGCAATTGACGCCGACCATGTGGTTGTTTGGCGGGGCTGGTACAGTATTGACGGCGCGCCATCACAGGTGATGAAGGACTTGGCCAAGCAAGACCGCGAAACCACAGTGGAAGAAGATATTCACCTTGTTGAATCGGTTCAAAAAGGGCTGAAAAGCCGCGGCTATGTGCCGGGTCCTTTGGTTGTTGATCCGGCCTGCGGCGTTAATTCCGAACATTCCATCCTTGCGTTGCAAAAATGGATGCGCGAAGGCGTTGACCGTTAAGAGGCCTCACCTTCAAGCCGCAATCACCCGCCGCGGTGTTTAAAACTATCGCGCCGGAAACTGTACAGCGCGGCGGGATCAACCGCGACATCAATCACCGCAGGCTTACCGCAATCAAGTGCCGCCGCCACCGCATCCCCCAGATCGCCCAATTGATCCACAGCAAAACCACGCGCACCATAAAGTTCAGCCGCCTGATCAAATTTAGGGCTGGAGATATCAGCCCCAATATAACGGCCATTGAAAAAGTCCCGCTGATAGGCTTTTTCAGCCCCCCAGGATTGATTGTTCATGACAATCGTGACGGTATTAATGCCATGGTCAACAGCGGTGGATAATTCTGAAATGGTCATGCCAAAACCGCCATCCCCCATCATCGAAACAACAGGGCGGTCAGGCATCGCCAATTTGACCCCCAAACCGCAAGCAAAAGAAAATCCGACAAGGCCAAAATCAAGTGGTGTAAAAAGGCTCGGCGGCGTCCAATATTCCATGGCATCGGTTGCTTGCAGACATAATGTGCCGGCATCCATGGTAAAGGCGGCATCTTGCGGCAAGACTTGGCGCAATGTTTTAAACAGTCCTGATGGCTGCATCGGATGTGGCGTCATGATCGCCTCATCATCACGCTTTTGCCGATAGGCTTGACGCTCATCTTGGAATGTTTTTGTCCATGCTTCGACGTCTGCTTTGGCCTGCTGGGTCTTGATTGCATCTGTCAATTGCTGCGCCGTTTGGCGGGCATCAGCCCAAATCCCCATAGCAACAGGGAAGTACCGTCCAATGGCGGTTGGGTCGAGTTCGACATGGATAATCTGGGCATCAGCGTTGATATTATCATAAGAATAAAAGGTCGAATTGAACCCCAGCCTTGTGCCCAAGGCTAAAATCACATCCGCCTCTTTCATCAAGCGGGACGCCACGATATTCCCCCTTGGCCCCATCTGCCCAGCATTCAGCGGATGGCCATAAGGCACGGCATCACCATGGCCCGGCGCCAAAACAACAGGGGCGTTTAAAGCCTCCGCCAAGGCCAGAACATCTTCTGCCCCGCGGCTGTTTTTAATGCCGCCGCCTGTTAGGATCACAGGCCGTGATGCCCCTGCCAGCATTTCAGCCGCCGATTGAATCGCCTCATGATTGGCGGCAGGCAGGCTAAACCCGCGATAGTGTTGCGGGGATTGCATGGGCGGCATTTCGGCGCTGGCCGATAAAACATCACGCGGCAAATTGACTTGCACCGGCCCTTGTTTCGGCGATAGCGCCAGACGGAAGGCTTCCCTGAACATTTCAGGGATGCGATCTGCTTTCGGGACAGTCCATGTTTTTTTAGTGACAGGGGTAAATAACGACTGCTGGTCAACCTCTTGGAAGGCATCGCGATAAACATGGTCAGATGACAACATCCCCGCGATTGAAACCACTGGTGAAAAGGCGGCTTTGGCTTGCGCCAATCCTGTCACCAAATTGGTCGCCCCGGGGCCATTTTGCCCGGCAAGAATAACGCCTGCTTGGCCAGACGCTCGGGCATAGCCATCCGCCATATGCGTGCCTGTTCGTTCATCATGGACGCCGATGAAATTAATGGATTTTGAATCATACAGGGCATCAAACATTTCCATAGTGGCAGAGCCGATCAAGCCAAAAACCTGCTGCGTGCCTTCGGCTTCAAGCGCATCAACCGCGGCTTGGCCTCCTGTGCGAAGATTGCTCATATTGCCCCCTTTAATCCGAATGGATCTGATTTAGAAATTCGATGATTGGCGTTAAAAATTCTTGGGGCTGTTCGACCAGCCCCATATGCTGCAATTCAGGCACAATAACGGTTGTCGCCCCGTTGATTTCACTGGCGATAGCGTGGCTCATCTCAGGCGTTGACCCACTATCATAAGCGCAAGTCATCACTAGTGTTGGTGATGTGATGGGTGTTTCAGGCCTGATCAATTCCACCACGCCATTGGCCAAAACAAATCGGCACGCGGCATAGGCATCAAGATCATTGGCCAGCACGCCTTGGCGGACTTGATCCACCGCATCTGGATTAGCAGCGATAAAAGCAGGTGTGAACCAGCGTTGCAATGTCGTTTCAATGGTGGATGAAATGCCTTCATCGCGGGTCATAATGGCGCGGGCCTCGACCTTTTGTTGTTCATCCTCACCGCGTTCATGGGGGGAGTTTAAAATCACCAGCCCCGCAACACGCCCCTTATGGTCAAGGGCAATGCGGCGGTTGATCATTCCGCCCAATGAAAACCCGATCATCACCGCTTGATCAATGGCCAGATAATCCATCAGGCTGATCACCTGTTCTGAAAACAGCGTCAAATCAGGTTTGCGTGGCGGCAGAACGCTATCGCCATGGCCATAAAGATCATAGGTGATAACGTCATAATCCTGTGCCAAATCAGCAATATATTGATCCCATGTATGATGCGACAGGCCCAAACCATGGATCAGGATCAGGCTTGGTGACGCCGCATCACCATAGCGTTGAAATGACGTGCCATCAGGCGTGCGCTGAGCGGCATGATCAGAGGGAGTCGCCATCACAGTCTCTATGCCGCCAATGCTGGCATAACCTCATCACAGAATAGTTTTAAGGACTTTTTCTGGGCATCCATACCCAGCCCCATGCTGGCGTAATAGATGAAATCTTCAACGCCCAAATCCTGATAACGTTTTAGTTTACCAATGACTTGATCAGGCGTCCCAAACAGCAGGTTTTCTTCCAGCATATCCGCGTTATATTCATCTCGATTGGCCAGTTCAGCCAATGGAATCTGCTTGGGGAAACCATTGCTGACCCCACCGATATTGCGGAACAGATTTTCAAATTGCCCCAAAACACAGCGGATGGCATCAATCGCTTGATCACGTCCTGCTTGATTTTCATAAACCGCCGCGTGACGCATCATGGCAAAGCGAGGCCGCCTTGCATTCGGATATTTCGCCAGTGTTTCTTCAAATTGCTGCATATAAAGTTCAGCTTCTGAAAACGGTCTGGTCAATGGCCATGACATGACATTGCAATCATTTTTCAGCGCATAATCGAAGGTAATCGGTGATCGCGCCGCCACCCAAACAGGGGGGTTGTCTTGCACAGGTTTCGGGCAAGAGGTGGAGGTGGGGAATTGCCAGAACTCACCGTCATGGTCCACATCACCTTTCCACAGGGCTTGCACCACCGGCAACATTTCTTGCATATACCGCCAGGCGTCCGATTGCTTCAGCCCCGGGCGCATACGGTCAAATTCACGCTGATACGCCCCTGACCCAATACCAAATTCCAAGCGGCCACCGCTGATCAAATCAAGGAAAGCCGCTTCACCCGCCAGATTAATCGGATGCCAATAAGACGCGTTGGCGACGCCAGACCCCAAACGGATGCGGTTTGTGTTGCTGGCCCACCATGTCAAAATCTGAAATGGATTGGGCGCGATGGTCATTTCCAACGCATGGTGTTCAGCCGCCCAGACAATTTCAAAACCGCCTTCTTCAGCGATTTGCACCATGTCCAAAGTATGCTTTTGGACGGCATCCATATCGGTTTTGTCGTCCATACGTTCTAAATTTACAGCAAGTTGAAATTTCATGACGCCCCCCTAGCGTGCAACAAATTGACTGGCCAATGGTGTTGATGATGTGTTCATCCACACGGTTTTAGGCCTTGTGTAGTCGTAAACTGCTTGAAAGCCACTTTCGCGGCCATAACCGGATTGCTTCATGCCGCCAAACTCCGCAATCGGTGAGATCATCCGATAGGTATTGACCCAGACAATCCCGGCTTTGATCTTTTTTGCCATGCGCAGTGACCGTGCGCTGTCGCGGGTAAAGATCCCCGCCGCCAAACCATGGTCACTGTCATTGGCCAAGGCCAGGACTTCATCCTCATCTCGGAAGCGCAACACCGCCACCACAGGGCCAAATAATTCGGTATCGACAATGGTCATATCTTGGCGTGGGCATTCGACAATCGTGGGTTCAAAGAATTGCCCCACCAATCCTTCAGGGCGCTTGCCGCCTGCGCGAATACTCGCGCCTTCTTTGACCGCAATTGCCAATTGATTTTCAATATGATCCAATTGCGCATTGGTGCAAAGCGGGCCCATTTCGGTTTCTTCGGCCATCGGGTCACCGATCTTGACGGTTTTTGCCACCGCCGCCAATTTTTCTAAAAACGCATCGGCGATATCGTCATGCAGATAAAGCCGTGACCCTGCCACACAACTCTGGCCGGATGCCGCAAAAATACCGCCAACAGCCCCATTGACCGCGCTTTCGATATCGGCATCATCAAAAACAATAAAGGGCGACTTGCCGCCCAATTCTAAAGACACTTCAGCAAAATTTTCGGCTGAATTGCGGATGACATGACGGGCGGAAACAGGCCCGCCCGTAAATGATATGCGTGCCACTTTGGGATGGGTGGTCAAAACCTTCCCGCAAGGGTCACCATGACCAGTCACGATATTGACGACACCATCAGGAATGCCCGCCTCACTGATCATCCGCCCAAAGGCCAGCATCGCCGCCGAAGCATGTTCAGAGGCTTTCAAAACAATCGTATTGCCCGCCGCCAAGGCTGGCCCCATTTTGACCGCTGATAAAAACAATTGAGAATTCCACGGCACCACCGCCGCGATCACCCCCAAAGGTTCACGGTCAGTGAAAACAAATGTATCCGGCTTATCAATCGGCAGGGTCTCACCGCTGATTTTATCAGCACAGCCAGCATAGAAATGGAAATATTCGGCGATATAGGTGGCTTGCCAGCGGGTTTCTTTAAACATTTTACCCGTATCACGGGTTTCAATCGCCCCCAGTTCTTCAGATTTTTCAGCCAGCAAATCACCCAATTTCCGCAAGCATTTGCCGCGTTGGGTTGGCGTCATCTCCGCCCAAGGACCGTCGTGGAACGCATGATACGCCGCCTCAACCGCGGCATTAACATCATCGGCTGTGGCCTCTGGAATGCGAGACCAGACCTCACCTGTCGCAGGGTTGAGACTGTCAAAAAAACTGCCATCTGATGAATTGACCCATTGGCCATTGATCAGCATTTGGAATGATGTGATATCGCCCATCATTATCCCCCATGTATAATTTCAACATTTATCTTGGCAATCTGTTGATTATTTGACAAACGAATAATTCTGCACATTATATTCGATATATTCGAATTATGGACATGGCCATGAATATCACAAATTTGAAAACATTTCTGGCGGTTGTTGAGGCGGGGTCACTGATCGCCGCCTCTAAGCAAATGAATGTCACGCAATCCACCATCACCGCACGGCTGCATGCTCTGGAAGATGACATGGGGCAGAAATTGTTGATGCGCCAGAAATCAGGCGCCGCCCTCACTGCATCCGGGCTCAAATTCAAACGCTATGCCGAAGTCATGGTTGAGTTATGGCGGCAAGCCAAACAAGAAACTTCTTTGCCTGAGGACATGACAGCGGTTTGCAATATCGGCTGTCAAATTGATTTATGGCCAGAATTAGGAGAGGATTTTTTCCGCGATATTCGCGCCAATTATCCTGATGTGGCGGTGACGGCATGGCCAGCCACCCAGCATGATATTGAACGTTGGCTGACCGCAGGCGTGATTGATATTGCTATTGGTTATCAGCCGTCGGTTCAGCCCGGCCAATCCAGCCTTGTTTTAGGTGAGGATCAATTGATCCTGGTGGCAGACCACCCTGATCGCCCCATTCGCCATGACAGCGGGTATATTTATGTTGATGCTGGTGATGCGTTTGGCCGTGATCACGCTGCCGCTTATATTGATGCAGGGGTGGCACGGCTTAGTTTTGGCAGCGCGTCTTGGGCATTGGATCATCTCTTGGCCGAAGGCGGATCAGCCTATCTCCCGAAACGACTGATAGCGTCTTATCTCAAAGATGGGCGTCTCTTCCACCTTCAGGATGCGCCTTCTTTCAACCGGCGGATAATGATGATCTCAAGCGATACATCAACCCAGAATTGGCCTTGGCTGAATGACGCATTGGCACGGTTATCATCGCGTTTTGCACACTGGGCAGGGGACTGATTTATTGCTATCGTTTAAAGATATAAAGTTAAACTCAAGCCTACATGTTGGACGCTGCCAATGACCGATGAATTGATCAAGAAAGATGCTGTTGAAATCAGAGACCTTCTGATCGGCGATGATATCACGCCCTTGGATTTGATTGATGCGCTGGAAAGCCGAACCCATGCTATTGACCCCAAGGTCAATGCTGTGCCGACATGCTGTTTTGATCGCGCCCGCACCCATGCCAAAGCATTGATGGCAAAACCCATTGAAGAACGAGGCATGCTGGCGGGGCTTCCGGTGCTGATCAAAGATTTAAGCAATGTTGCAGGGGTGCGTTCAACCCAAGGCTCACCAATATTTGCTGATTTTATCCCTGATCAATCTGATTATGTGGTGCAAGATTTAGAAGCCGCAGGCGGGATCGTCACCGGCAAGTCCAACACGCCTGAATTTGGCGCAGGTGCCAATACATTTAATGAAGTTTTTGGCAAGACGCTCAACCCTTGGGATACCAGCAAGTCAGCGGCAGGGTCATCTGGCGGGGCGGCGGTCGCACTGGCCACAGGCATGGCGTGGCTGGCCCATGGATCTGATCTTGGCGGCTCGCTTCGCAATCCGGCCAGTTTCAATGGTATTGTTGGGATGCGCCCCAGCCCGGGCCGCGTCGCCTCTGGCCCTATGGCCAATCCTTTTGATACGCTCAGCGTTGATGGCCCTATGGCGCGCAATGTCGCTGATTTGGCGTTGATGCTGGATGCCATGGCGGCTCATACCCCCCATCACCCCATCAGTTTAGAGACGCCTGAAACATCCTATCTATCAGCGGCATCACATCAGGATAAGCCGCTAAAAGTCGCGTTCTCGCTTAATTTGGGGATCACCCCTGTTGACCCTGCTGTGTCTGATGCATGCCAAAAAGCCGCTCAAAAATTAGCCGCCAATGGAGTGGAGGTTATCGAAACCCATCCTGATTTTTCCATGGCGCATGACAGTTTCCAAACCCTGCGCGCCCATGGGTTTGCCTCTGGTTTGAATGATCTTTATGAAAATAACCGCGACCAATTAAAACCTGAAGTGGTGTGGAATATTGAACGCGGCCTTAACCTGAGCGCAGGGGATATCGCCAAGGCTGAACGCCAGCGCGGTGAGATTTATCAAAACGCGGCGGCATTTATGGCTGATGTTGATCTGTTGATCACGCCTGCCACAATCGTGCCGCCCTACCCTGTTGATGACCGTTATGTCAGCCAGTGTAATGGCGTTGAATTTGACACCTATATTGATTGGCTGGCGATTGCCTATGCCATCACTTTGACCAGCCTTCCGGCCATTTCTGTGCCATGTGGGATGACAGACCAAGGCTTGCCTGTTGGCCTGCAATTGGTGGGAAAACCCAGAGGCGAAGCCCACTTACTTAGCCATGCCCATTGGGTTGAAACCGTGCTGGGCCGTATGGCAACACCAATTTCGCCTCAAGCATAAAAAACAAAGGGGGAGAAAATGAAAAAATGTCAAAGCTGCGCCATGCCCATGGCGCGTGATCCTGAAGGTGGCGGGTCCGAAAAAGACGGCAGCCGGTCTCAGAAATATTGTTCTTTATGTTACGGTAATGGGGCGTTTTATTACGAAGGCGAGGACGTCAAAGATTATCAAAAAATGGTGGTCAACACGATGGTGGAAAATGGCTGGTGGCGGCCAGTCGCTTGGTTTTTCACCCGCGAGATTCCATCCCTTGAACGTTGGCGGAAGGATCACTAAATAACCTCCAAGTTATGATAAGATGCTTTAACCTGCCACACCAAAGGGGATTTCCATGTCGCAAGAAAACCTGAATATCACACCATTGCCTGCTGATTTGACCGACCGTTTTAAAACGTGGCAATCGAATGATTTTGAGGAAAACCGCGACCTATACAAAACCTTGGGGGAAGGCCAAAGCCCTCATTCCATGATCATTTCTTGTTGTGACAGTCGGGTGCATTCTATGTCGCTTTTTGGTGGTGAAAGCGGGGAGTTTTTCATTCACCGCAATATCGCCAATATGGTGCCGCCCTATGAAGATGATGATGGCCAGCATGGCACATCTGCGGCCATTGAATTTGCGGTAAATCACCTCAAAGTATCGCGCCTAATTATTATGGGGCATTCCAGTTGTGGCGGCATTAAAGGCGGTTATGACCTATGCCAGAACGGAGAAAATAGCCCTATTGCCGCGACAACTTTTATCCATAAATGGGTCAAAATGGTTGAACCGGCCTTTAACCGTTTGGATCAAACCAAGACTGAAGATCAGCAAATTGCCGATTTGGAAAAAACCTCAATCATGGTTTCAATGGAAAACTTGATGTCATTTCCGTTTATCCGAGATGCAGTCGCAGAAAAACGGCTAACACTACACGCGCTTTGGCATGATATTGGACCGGGTCAATTGTACGAATTTGACCCTGAAAAAGGTGAATTTGCCCCGCTTTAAGCATCAATTGATCACCTCACCCTTCCGGATTATTGAAAAGCACCAGAAAAGCCCGTAATCAGGACATATTTTATTGCATCCTATGGGACTAAAAGGTTAGATTTAGTAGGTTTAATTTACTAACGCTACCATATTTGGTGTATTAATGTTTTTGCGTGTTCACAGGATTTGGGCTTTTGCTCTAGCCATCCTGATTTCGGCCTTTGCCTTTGCCTCAAGTGCGTGGGCGATTGACGCCACTGTCACCAAAACTCAAGATGGTGTTGAGGGCAGCACCAATGGTCAGTTTACCATCACCCTTGATAGCGCCGCCACCGAAGAAACAGTCATCAGTTTTGATGTTGCAGGCACCGCCAATGATGAAGTTGGCGAAGATGATTTCACCGCTTTGGCTGATAACGTTACATTTGCCATTGGCGACACCAGCCAAACCATTGATGTTGTGCTGACCGATGACAATGTCACGGAAGATGATGAAACCGTTATCCTAACCTTAACTGCCAGCAGTGTATCAGGGGTTGTAATCGGCACACCCAATACAGCAACCGTTGATATCACCGATGATGATACAGCCGATATCAGCGTCACCACCATCACCAATATGGCTGAACCTGGCACCAACGGCTTGGTCCAATTTGATACGACCAACAGCGTTGATGGCGGCATTACTATTAATTACAGCCTTGGCGGTACCGCCACCTCTGGCAGTGATTACACCACCCCTGATGGCAGTGTCACTATCGCCGAAGGTGCGCTTTCAGGCACAGAAGCCTTTAGCGTCATTGATGATACCGACGCTGAAGGGTTGGAGACTGTGATTGTCACCATCACCAGCGTCTCCCATTCCAACGCCACGATCAATAGCGATAACAATACCGACAACATCACAATTTCAAGCAATGATACTGTCAATGTCACTGTTGCCAATGGCGCTAATGGGGTTGAAGGCGGCACTAATGCCACGTTCTTAATCAGCATTTCTGAGAGCGCATCCACCCCGATTGATATTAATTACACCCTGACAGGGACAGCCACGTCAGGCACGGATTACACCGCCCCATCAGGCAGCATCACCATCCCTTCTGGGTCAACCTCAACCCAATTGAGCATCCCGATCACAGATGACAGTGACAATGATGCCGGTGAGACCATCATCATCACCCTTGACACTGTATCATCAGGCCCTGCGGTGATCGCATCCCCAAGCACGGCCACCAATACAATTGTGGATAATGATCAAGTGCTGGTCAGCATTACCGCAGGCAGTAATGGGTCAGAAACAGCCGAAGATAATGTTACTTTTACCGTTAGCCTTGATCAGGCCGCGCCTTCTGCCTTTCAAGTAAACTTCAGCCGCAGTGGGACAGCGACAGCCGTTGATGATTATGATACTTCACCATGTTGTTTGGTGAGTTTTGCGACTGGCGAGCAAACCCAAACCATCGCCTATACGGTGCAGGATGATAACATCGCCGAAGGCACGGAAACCCTGATTATCACCCTTGATAATGCCACTGGCCCTGCCACCATCGGCAGTCAAAACACCGCCACACGTCTGATCACCGATAATGATACAGCGGTGATTACGGTGGATACGTCACCGGCCACTGCCGATGAAGCCTCACTGACAGGAACGCAATTTACCGTCAACACCAGCGTTCCAGCGTCCTATCCCATCACCTTGAGTTACACCATGTCAGGGACAGCAACATCAGGGTCAGATTACACTGCGCCTTCAGGCAGCGTTACCATCCTTGCCGACAACACATCAGAAGTCGTTGATATCACTGTTCTTGACGACACCCGCGCTGAAGATAATGAAACGATTATCTTTAATCTGGCCAGTGTCACATCAGGGGCGGCGGTGATCGGGTCTGTTAATTCAGCAACCGCGACATTGACGGATAATGACACGACAGGGGTTTCGATTATCAGCACCACCGACACAAGCGAAGATAATGGGTCTGCTGCTGGTAATTTCCGCATTGGTCTGGCCAATACAGCAGAAGCAGATATCACCGTCAGTTTCACTCTTGATAGCACAGCGGATAATGGCACGGATTACACGGTTAGCGGCACCACCGCCACCATCCTTGCGGGCAGCAGTAATGTCGATGTCGCCATCACCGCGATTGATGATACGCTTGTTGAAGGGACGGAAGAAGTCCGCATGACCTTGACCACGGTCGATAGTGGGCCCGGGGTAATTACAGGATCACCACAAAGTCTTTCGATCACTGATAATGACAACGCATCAATTACAATCAGCGCGCTGAGCGATGGGGCCGAAGGCGGCAATGGGACGTTCTTGATCGAAACCAACGCAACAGCCACCGAAGATTATACCATTACCTATAGCATCACAGGTTCTGTCAGCGGGTCGGATTATACCGACACGGATGGCGGTGACATTGATATTCTGACCGGCGATGATAACGCTACCCTTAGCATTGCCATCATTGATGACACTCTGATCGAAGACAATGAAACCTTAACTGTTACCTTAACAGGCGTGACGTCAGGTGCTGCTGGGATTGGCTCAACCGATAATGCGACGATCACCATCACCTCAGATGATCGGGCCAATGTCAGTATTACCAATGACAACAACTCGTTTGAGGATGGCCCTGTTGATGGCGCGCTGACCATCTCTTTGGACAACGCGTCAGAAGTACCGATCACGGTTAATTATTCGGTGACAGGAACGGCCACAAGCGGGACAGATTACGCCGCCCTTTCAGGCAGCGCGTTAATCGCCGCCGGCGATACAAGCCATGTGTTGACCATTGATGTCACCGATGATGCTGCTTATGAAGATAATGAAACTATTATCATCACCCTTGATAACGCCACAGGCCCTGCCGTTATAAGTGGCAGTGATAATGCCACCAATATTCTGGTCAGTGACGATAACGCCAGCCTGAGTGTTGCCGTCACCACCCATGCCAGCGAAGACAATGATACCAATGGTGTTTTCACTTTCACCTTAAGCGAAGTTGTCGATCAAGACGTGACCTTTACCTACAGCATTGATAACACGTCTACCGCTGATGACCCTGCTGATTATGCCATCCTTGATGCCTCACCCGTCACCATCAGCACTGGTGATACCACCGCTACTGTCCGGATAGACCCCGAAGCGGACACTAATATCGAAGGCGATGAAAGCGTCATTATCACCATCACAGGCATCACCGCAGGCCCCGCCAGCATTTCATCAACCGATACAGCCACCATGGTGGTGGGGGATAATGACACCCCAACTATTTCTGTTGCCGCCACTGATAATGGTTCGGAAACAGGGCCAGATAACGCATCCTTCACCGTCACTATTTCGTCAGCAGCCGTCGGTGATGTGGTGGTGGCCTATACGATGACAGGGACAGCCGTGAACGGCACCGATTATAATAACCTGAGCGGGTCATTTACCATTGATAACGCCACCACGACAGAAGTGATCACCATTGTGGTGAGCGATGATAGCATCACTGAAGATAACGAAACCGTCATCATCACGCTTGATAACGTGACCTCTGGCACCGGGCAAATATCCAGCCTGAATAATTCCGCCAGCATCACGATTGAAGATAATGACAATTCATCCATTAGTGTCAGTGCGCCAAGTTCAGTCAATGAAGGCCAGACCGCCAATTTCACCGTCACGCTAACGGCTGCATCTGGCACAGATACAACCGTGACCTATACCGATAACGGCACCGCCACCAGCGGCACGGATTACACCGCCCCCAGCGGGTCTTTGACCATCACCGCAGGCAATACGAGCGGTACAATCGCTATCCCTGTCTTGACCGATAGCGTAGTGGATGATGGTGAAACGTTATCCGTCACCCTCACCGCTGTCAGTGGCTTGGGCAGTCTGGCCTCAACCCCTACGGCATCAACCACAATCAATGATATCAGCGATGTTGAAGCACAATTGAAAGAAGCGGTGATCGCCACCCGCAAAATGATCCGTGAAGATTTAGCCGCCAGCCTTGATGATACCCGCCGCACCACCACCAGTTTGGTGCGCGGGGCGATCAATCGCTTGAGTGATGAAAACAGCCATGATTACACTGAACACTGTGAAGATGATGGCAAACCCAATGGCGATATTCAGGTCGAAGGCAGCGACCAAGCCATTGAAGGGTATGGTAAATATAATAAAACAGATCGCAAATGTTTCACCAATGATGTCAGTATCGCCAGTGTCGATGTTGCGGTCACTGATGATGGCAATGGCGCTGAAACGCTTAACCTCAACACCGTTTATGCCAGTGAGACCACCAGTGATGATCTCTATAGCAAATATGGCTATTACATTGAATTAAGCGTTCGCAACCGTGAACAAACCAAAGATAAAGGTGAGATGGATACTGTTCGGGTTAATATCGGCAGTTATCTAATCTACCGTAGCGCGGCGCAAACCTATCTCAGCAGTTACATCACCTTTGGCGCGTCCAGTTCTGATTATGAATTGACCCATGAGAGCGTTAAAGCCAGCGGCAATTTCATGGCCTATAATATGGGGACTGGCATTGGCTTTACAGGTGAAACCCGCAGCCGCTATATCAAATTCCAACCAAGTTTCAACCTTGATATATTCGCCACGGGATATCAAAGTTTTGACGGTGATTTCAAATTGAATGGCACCACCTATAAGCGGCAAATTGACCAAAGCATTTTGCATAAAGCCACATTGAGCATCTCCCCTGTGATGAATTTCTATTCTTCCTCCAATTTTGCCGAGGCCAGCTCTGTCACCACCGTGGCGCCGTCGATTTTCTGCACCAATGGGTCTTTTGAAACTGATTGCGGCTTCAGCTTGATGGTGGAGAATATCTCCCGCAATATTTTAGGCTCTGACCTGACCACAAAACTGAATTATGAAGCAATTGGCGACACCACAACAACGGCGTTAAGCCTCAATGCCACCACCCATCTCTTTGGCAATAAGTTTATTAAATTGAGCAATAAAATCACCGCCAAACAAGATGACGGCAGCACGTCTTCAGCATCCACCAGCAGTGATGTTGATGTCTCCTATAAAGTCTTCATCGAAATGTTATATTAGAGGCCATGATGCGCGCGTTTTATTTGATGATAGTAATCACTTTGGGTCTCACCGTTTCAGCGCAAGCCACAACGGTCAAAGAAATGCGCCTGATGTGCGCCGATTATCAGAAAAATAATTTTAATGTTGTCACCAAACCTCACGCCTATTGCGCGGGTTATTTCCAAGCCCAGATCCAAACCGCGGAAGCGCTCTGCAAGACCATGAAAATACTGCATCAAAACAAACCACAACATCGTGACGTTATCAACGGGACAGCCAGTTTATTCGCGACATCAGCCACCGCCGCTGATTACCGTGAAGTCATTGCTGCTTTCGTCAAATGGGCCCAAGGCAAAGACCAATTTGATAAAAAGAACCCGTCCATTTTCATGAATGAATATTTGCCCAAGACTTGGCCATGCGACCCGTCAGCACCGCTTGAAAAAGAGAGCGAATAAATTATCAGAATAATGATTTATGATTTTGTTTTGGGCAGGTAATCCATCGCCCAATCATTGTAATTGCCATCACCGCGGTAATAGCGGGTGTCATCTTCCGCGCCTGTATCATAATCCCAATGCGGGGCTTGCCCGATAGCATGGGCATCAAGCACCAAGCGGCGGCGACGCTGGCTAAGCAAGATTTTCTCCACCAGATCATCGGAATCCCATTTGCTATAGGCTTCTTCGCGCAACGCGGCGAGACGATCGGCATGGGCGGGGTCACCCGCCAGATTAATACGTTCATCAGGGTCGTTAACCACATCATACAACAGATCAGGATCACCTTTGCTGGTAATCAATTTAAACCCATCACGGCGGATCATAAAGATTGGCGCCAGAATCCCTTCGCTTAACAATTCAGCATAGATAGGGCGATCATGATTATCCTTGCTTGCGATGCTGATCAAACTGTCGCCATCCAAATCTTCAACCGCATCTTGCCAATCATTGCCTGTCGCCATGGCGCCGAATGTTGGCAATAAATCCAATAGCGATACAGGGGTGGCACAGCGCCCACCTTCAAATTGGCCTTTCGCCAATCCCTTTGGTGCCATGATGATCAATGGCACGCGCATGGCGGCTTCAAAGAATGTCTTCTTCAACCACAAGCCGCGCTCACCCAGCATCTCGCCGTGATCAGAGGTGAAAATAACGATGGTATTGTCCGCCTGCCCGCTTTCTTCTAAGGCAGTCATCAAGCGGCCAAGATTATCATCAATGTAACTGACAGACCCACAATAGGCGCGGCGGGCTTGGGCAACCACATGATCAGGCACATTGGCATCAGCAAAGCCATGCTGATTCAATACCCTGATGCTATGGGGATCGTTTTCGTTGTGGGGCAGCATCCCTGTTCGTGGCAGGGGAATATCGACATCATCATAAAGATCCCAATGCTGTTGCAAACACAAATACGGATCATGGGGATGAGTGTAAGATACTTGCAAGAAAAATGGGCGGCCATCAGGCGCGCGTGCCGCATCATAAATCTCTTGCACCGCTTTATGGGTGACATCTTCATCATAATCGATCTGGACATTACGACGGCATACACCTGAGTCTGTCAAAACACGGGTATCGGTTGCGCCATGAAACCCGGTGGTGGACCAATCTGGCGTCCATGCAAAATCACCGGGGTAAATATCAGTGGTGGTGCGGCGTTCAAAACCATGCAATTGATCAGGGCCAACAAAATGCATCTTGCCTGAAAGACAGGTCCGATAGCCTAATTTCCGCATGTAATGAGCATAACTGGGGATGGTGGCTGGAAATTCAGTGGCGTTATCAAACGCCCCAACTTTTGATGCCAGCAAGCCTGTCGCCATGGACATTCTGGACGGTGCGCATAATGGAAAATTGCAATAAGCCGTTTCAAACACCGTGCCTTTTGCCGCCAGCGCATCAATATGGGGGGTCTTGGCAATAGGGTTGCCATAAGACGCCATGACATCAATCGTCAACTGATCGGTTTGAACAAAGAGGATATTAGGCTGATCAGCCATCCCGTTAACCGCCAAGTTCAGATAATTCGCGGTGGCATTCGATCACATGCTTGTTCTTATCAACACGCTGAGGCGGATTGGTGGTATCGCAAGTGCCTTTTATGGCCAATGGGCAACGCTCAAAAAATGGGCAACCGACTTCTGTCAATTTCACCTGACCTGCAATGCCAGCAGCGGATTCTTGCCGCGCCATGGTATCTTCCAGCCAACCGACACGGGCTTCGGGCACGGATGATACCAAAAGGCGGGTGTAAGGATGATACGGCGGCGATAAGACTTGATCTGTCGGGCCTTGTTCGGCAACTCGGCCAGCGTAGAGCACGACAATTTCATCCGCAAATGACGCGACAGTCGATAGATCATGACTGATGAACACATAAGAAACGCCTGTCTTTTTGCGCAATTCTTTCAACAGTTCAATAACATTGGCCCCAACAATCGTATCCAAAGCCGAAGTCACTTCATCACAAAGCACCACTTCAGGATCAGCCGCCAATGCCCGCGCCAGATTAACCCGCTGTTTCTGCCCGCCTGACAATTCATGGGGATAACGATCAGCAAAAGCCAAAGGCAATTCCACCATCTCAAGCAATTCATTAACACGGTCGCGCTTTTGTTTGCCTGAAAGCCCGGAATAAAATTCAACAGGTCGGCCCAAAATATCTTTGATACGTTGGCGAGGATTGAGTGCCGTATCCGCCATTTGGTAAACAAATTGAACCTTTTTCAATTCTTCACGACTACGGTCATGCAAATCTGCCTCCAAGGGTTGACCATCAAGTTTGATCTCCCCTTCTGAAGGCGGCAACAACCCTGCAAAGACACGCGCCAGGGTAGATTTCCCGCAACCGGACTCACCGATGATGCCAACTGTTTTGCCGCGTTCAATCGCAACATTCACATCTTTCAGCACCATGACTTTAGGCTTGCCATCCGCCCCTTTGCCATAACCTGCATCAATATCTTTGACTTCCAAAACTGGCGTATCTTTGAGGTATTCATCGGATGACCCATCACCCTGCCCTGCTTTTGGCAGCGGTTTAATCGCCCCCATCAACCGCTTGGTGTATGGGTGTTGCGGGTTATTGATGATCGTATCAACAGGCCCTGCTTCTTTAATCTCTCCATTATAAAGCACGACAATATGGTCAGCGATTTGCGCCACCACCGCTAGGTCGTGTGTCACATAAATCGCCGCCGCGCCTTCTTCTTTGATGACGCCTTTAAAGGCTTTCAACACTTCGATCTGAGTCGTCACATCAAGGGCTGTTGTGGGTTCATCCAAGACCAAAAGATCAGGTTCACCACAAAGCGCCATGGCGGCCATCAATCGTTGCAATTGTCCGCCTGACACCTGATGCGGATATCGGCTTCCGATATTTTCAGGGTCTGGCAATTCCAAGGCTTTGTAGAGTTGCAAGGCCTTGGCATCGGCTTCTTCACGGGTTTTAGTGCCATGCAAAACAGGGGCTTCGGTGACCTGTTCATTGATCAAGATCGATGGGTTAAAGGTTGCGGCGGCGGATTGCGCCAGATAAGCCACTTTCTCACCCCGGGATTCCCGCAATTCTTCGGTGGTTTTGCCGATAACATTCTCACCCAGAAGCAACGCTTCACCGCCTGCAAATTGCAACCCTGGCTTACAATATCCAAGCGCCGAAAGTGAGATAGTCGTTTTGCCTGAGCCCGACTCGCCAATCAAAGCCACCACTTCACCACGGCGGACTTTGAAATCAACGCCTTTGACGATCGGCAATTCAGATCCATCATCACGGATGGCATGAATCCGCAAGTCTCGCGCCTCAAAGACCACTTCATCCATATTGCGCTTGGCTTTGGTTGCAGAGACTTTCGCCTTTGGTGCTGTTTTTTTAGCCGCTGTTTTTTTGGCCGTTTTCTTTGCTGATTTTTTTGCCGCCGCCATGATTACAGCCTCTTTGAAAGTTTGCCGCCGCTATGGGCAGAAATGTCATCGACCACCAGATTGATCGCAACCGTCAACGTTGCAATCGCCAATGCTGGCGCCAGAACAGGAATAACCGATTGACCATAGGACAAAGCCCCCAGGTTTTCGCGCACCATAGACCCCCAGTCAGATTGCGGCGGTTGCACCCCTAGCCCCAAGAAACTCAAACTCGAAATAAACAGGATGACGTAAATCAAACGCAGACCGAAATCTGTCAACAGAGGCATGGCCGCATTCGGCCAAATCTCACGGGTGATGATCCACCATCGGCCTTCACCCCGGACTTTCGCCGCTTCGACGAAATCCATCACCATAATCTCTTGGCCCAATGCCCGCGCCAATCGAAAAACCACCGTGGCATAAATCACACCGGCGGTGATGATCAAAACAGGAATAGAAGACCCAACAGCCGCCACCACGACCAAACCCAACATAATTGTTGGCAGGCTAAGGAAAGCGTCATTAATACGGCTGACAATCATATCCACACGAGGCGAAGAAATCGCCGCGCCAATACCCATAATAACGCCTAAGAAATAAGCCAAAACCGTTGCCGCAAAAGCAATCCCAATGGTGCGACCTGCGCCATACATAAGGCGGCTAAGAATATCACGGTCACTGACATCTGTGCCCAGCCATGCGCCAGCGCGCGGGTTTTGGAATTCCGAATAATCATCAGGGAAAGGCAGGTCATTTTCACCTAATGGCGCCAAGGCTGGGCCGAAAATGGCAATAAAAACCCAAAACCCTACGATGATCGCGCCAAGCCATCCCGACCAGGACAGCCGAAAGCGGCCTGTTGGTTCTGAATCAGGCAGTTCATCAAAACTGACCCCTTCATCATAGGGCGCAACGTAATGTTCAATATCTTTTTTTGTCATTTCGGATGCCTCAATCTTGCGTTTGATGCATAGGCCGCGATATCAGCGATCAACATCAAAATCACATACGTCAGACAGAAGATCATGCCGAGGCCTTGAATCAAAACATAATCACGGGTTTGCACGCCTTGGACAATCAACGTCGCCAGACCGTTATAACCAAAGTAAACTTCAACAACGATTACACCTGTCACCAGATAGGCCAGATTCAATGCCACCACATTCACAATCGGGCCAATGGCATTCAGCAACGCATGGCGGAAAATAATACGCTGGCGTGATACGCCTTTCAAAATCGCCATCTCAATGTAAGGCGAGGACATGACATTTAAGACCGCCGCTCTACTCATCCTGATCAATTGCGATGCAATGACAAAACATAACGTGGTGATCGGCAGAGCAAAATGAACAATCAGTTCAAAAATACCTTTGCCTTCGGTGGACCCCACCACAATGGCATTGCCTATATCCAGAACAAAAACGAATAAAATCACCAGCAGCGTTGCGGTGAAAAATTCAGGCGCGGCCACAAGTGAAACTGAAATCAAGGTCAGGAAACGATCATAAACTGTCCCAGGATACATCGCCGCCATAATACCAAGCCCCAAAGAGATGGGAACGCCAATAGCCGCGGTCAACAAGGAAACGATCACCGTATTATGATAGCGGTCAGCGATCAAATTACTGATCGGCACATCACTGGCCAGCGACGTGCCCAAGTCCCCTTGCAAGAAATTTTTAAGCCACGATAAATACTGCACAATATAAGGTTGATCCAACCCAAGGCGCGCACGAAAAGCAGCAACATTTTCAGGTGTTGCCGATTGGCCTAATCGAATTTGCGCGGCATCTCCAGGAAGGATTTTTGTGCCAAAGAAAATAATGAGTGACACCGCCAAGACGGTGACCAGACCAATGCCCAGTCGCTTGAGGATTAATTGTGTCATTTAAGGAGCCCCCAATAAAGAAACAGGCCCCATAACAGGGCCTGTTTGCAAATATGGTGTTTAGGCGTCGTCCACCCACATGGTGACAGGCGATTCAGCACCACCGAAGTTGTTCAGCGGTACGTAAGTCAGGCCTTTCACACGTGAAGACACGGCGTCGACATAGTTCCGGTAAAGCGGAATGATGCTGCCGTTATCATTGTGAATCTTTTCCTGCAGGACATGGTACATTTCCTTACGCTTAGCCGCGTCGGTTACACCACGAACTTCAACCAGAATCTTATCAAACTCAGGATCCTGATGGTAAGTTTCGTTCCATGCAGCGTCTGATTTAAACGCCAATGTCATCATGATGTTTGCGGTTGGACGCATGTTCCACGCAACAACACACATTGGGTCTTTCAGCCAGACTGAACCCCAGTAACCATCAGTGGTCACCTTGTTCACATCAACATTCATGCCAATCTTCGCGGCTTCACGCTGTAGGAACAAGCACTGATCAATCGTGCCAGGAGCCACTTCAGCCGCGGTGATTGGAATACGTGTATTACCAACACCAGACTTATCAAAGTGGTACTTTGCCTTATCAGGGTCCATCTCACGCTGTGGGATGTCAGGGCTGTGGTCAAAATATGCAGGACCGATCGGATGGTCATTACCGATAGAGGCCTGGCCTTTGTAAACACCTTTTACAAGACGCTTGCGATCCATCAGATGCTTCATGGCCATGATCAGGTCATGGTTGCCTGAAAGATCCATGTCTTTGCGGCAAGCGATGTTGATATAAGCGGATGATTCAAGTGACCATACGTCTTTACCAGCAGCGGCTTCCACCTGAGCGATCGCTTTAGGTGGCAGGTTCACCATCCCATCAACGTCACCAGCAAGGAACGCGTTCAGACGGGCAACAGGGTCACCGATACCGAAATGTTCGATCTCATCAAGGTAACCACCTTCGCCCCAGTAATTGTCAAAGCGTGTACCAATAGTGCGAACACCTGGCTTAAATTCTTTGACCTTATATGGGCCTGTCCCAACAGCTGTTGAGAAATCAGTGGTGCCTTCTTGAACGATCTTGAAGTGGAATGTCCCAAGCGCAATCGGCAAATCAGCATTTGGTGATGAAAGGACAGCCTTGACTTCATAGTCATTGACCTTTTCCCAACGATCAACCATCGCCACCAATGATGATGAATTCGAAATTGAATCTGCGCCCATGTGACGGTTCATCGTGTAGATCACGTCATCCGCGGTCAGCGTTTTGCCATCATGGAATTCAACACCTTTACGGATTTTGAATGTCCATTCAGTGGCGCTATCGTTTGACATGACTTCTTCAGCCAATTCTGGCTCATATCCCAAGTTCTTGGTCAGGCGTGTCAATGAACCATAATACATACGGCCACGGAAATAGTCCGTTGCAGATGTAAATAGCGCAGGATCAAGCGTATCGTTTGGCCCATGCTGGTCACCAGCCATGACAATACGGCCACCACGCTTTGGTGTTGCGGCCCAAGCATCAGAAATGCTTGAGAACATTGTGCTTGAGGCAGCGGCAGTTGCGCCAGCAGCCATCAAATAGCCCATGAATTCACGGCGAGATGCACCCTTTTTCACCATGGACATATAGAGTTCACGATCTGCTGGAGACAGCAGTTCGAAAACTGGATTGTTTCTCTTAAACAAGGATAAACCCTCCCATTACTTTTATTTAGTTGATTAACCCTAACATAAATAATTTTCTTGGCTAGATGCTTTCAGGTATTTTTTGAACATTTTGTCGCATAGAGGCTAAAATCTATTTTTATAGAATTTGAAGGATTATTTGATAGAAATCCGAAGACAACTGGCGCATCATCAAAGGATGAAATTCTCTGTCTTTGACCACCCCACCCAAGATCGTCCCATGATGGCTTTGGGCCTATTGCTAATTGGCGTTCTGGCCTTGGCATTACAAGACACGCTGGTCAAAGTCGCCTCACCGCAAACATCCTTCTGGCAATTTCAATCCATACGGTCATTTTTCAATATTATTTTTGTGGTCGGCATCGCAGGCTTCACCCTTGGGCTTGGTGTCTTGCGGCCACGCCAACCTTGGCCCGTTTTTATGCGGGCCTTAATGTTGGGCATTTGCATGGTGTTTTTCTTTGGCGCTGCCCCGCAAATCAGCGTCACCCAAATGGCGGCAGGGCTTTACACCTACCCGCTTTTTATCACCGTCATGGCAGGCCCTGTCTTGGGGGAGAAAATAGGGCCATGGCGTCTAGGGGCATTGGCCTTGGGGGCAATTGGCTCTGTCACAGTTTTAAATCCGTTTAGTGAGAGTTTTAAATGGGTTCAGATCATGCCCATCATGGCTGGGTTTTTCTATGCTTGTAATGTCATGATTTTGCGCAAATATTGCCGCAACGAAAGCCCTTTATGTCTTACGTTTATCGTCGCGCTGTTGTTCTTTGTCTTGGGGTCAACAGGCGCGATTGCCATGACCATCTTTCAGCCCAGCGCTGCATTAACTAACGCCGTCCCCTTTATCTTTACCGGCTGGCCAGCCTTAACAGGGCTGGTTTTAGGCCTATGTGTGCTGGCGTCTTTGTTGAACCTAACAGGCAATATATG
>WTHX01000148.1:28554-30318 GCA_011522975.1 Alphaproteobacteria bacterium
AGATCAAAATTGAGACAATAAATGCAACCGCCGCACGCTTATCACTATTGTACGATAGCACCCCCAATATCATTGGGATGGATGCCAAGGGCAGGATGATCAATGTCGCCAGTGGATTGGCGAGATGGCGGCGGTGCCTGCCGATAATGGTGATCTCAAGCCCGCGCATCACCAATTGGTGGAAATGCAATCGGTCGGGGGCTGAAATAGGCTTGCCTGAGTTATAGCGGCGATAAATCGACAACAACATATCGGCAATCGGCCAGAAGAAGATCAAGAGTAAAGCAAATGGCGCAATATCAGCATGACGATTGATTAACATTACGGCCAGCCACATCAGGATATGACCAATGGAATAAGCCCCCGCATCCCCTAAAAACAGTTTTCCAAAAGGAAAGTTAAACAGGAATAAGCCAAAACAACTGGCGGCTAGAATAATAGCAAAAGTTAAAATTAGATTATCAGCCTTCAAATAGCCAATCATCGCAAGGCTTACCGCCATCATAATGGCAACACCCAAAGCCAATCCATTTAACCCATCGATCAAATTAAAGGCATGGCTAAACCCGCCCGCGATAATGATCGTCACAATGGTGGCGGTAAATGTTGTTGCAACAATCAAATCAAGGCCCGGGATTCCAATGCGGGAGACCCATTGATCTAATAAAAGCCCTGCAACAAACGCGCTAACAAATGACAGAATCAAGCGCAGGGATGGCGTGATATTAAATCCTGTATCTTCGCCAATACCGCCAATAAAAACAGGCAACATAGCGACTTGCAGGAATAAGGCCGTTTGCGTGAAAACGGGATCTAAAAAACAACTGGCGATGGCAAAAGCAATCAAAATCGCCAGCCCTCCGATCCGAGGTGTTGGGTTTTTATGCGCGGATTGCACGGCTTGGTTGCCATGCCCTTTGGCCGTTAATTTGATGTGGTAAGATTTGCTGACCAAAATCAGTGCACTGCAAAAAACACTGACGGTAAAAGCCAAAATAATGAGCGCGAAAATGGTCATAATTATCTTTCAATCTTAATCAAACCCATCATAACGTGCTGGGGTAAAAGCGCAAATATAACTTCCGTGCCAAGGGTTCAAAACCTGCTATGAAAAGGATGTTTTCGTTATAGATGAACAATCCTATATATCACCCATTAGTTTATGGAGGTTGCTTTGCGTTTTATATTAACCGTTCTGATTTTTTGCTCGCTCACCATGCCATCACATGCCCTCACGTTCAAAAGTGATGGGTCTATTGTCCAAAAAGATGGCACTGTTGTTCAAGAAAGCACTAAAGAAAAATATGCCAAGGCCTTAGCGGATTTTCGGGCGGGCAAAGAGGTTAAAGGCTTTCCTACCGCGCGCGAAAACAAAAGCATCTTTGGCTTTTTAGGGGCTGAAACCAAAACCCCGAAAGGTTATTTTGGCAATGACATTGTGGAAAATGGCGCGCCTTTGATTCCATTGCCGGGTAAAATTGATATGTCAGATCCAATTGCTTCGATTGCCAATAACCTTGGGATGAGTTCAAAACAATTCACCGCCGCTTTGGTCAGTTCGGCCAGTGACGATTGGCTGGATCAAAATGAAATCTCCCAAGAAGTCGTTCCTATTTTCGAAGAGACCGTCGACACATTCCTAGAGGCTGAAATTCAAGCCGAAACCTTAGCGGCCGAGGGTATTTTTGGCATTAACGCTACGGGCATTTCCCCTGCGGATATTCGCGATGGTAAATTTGATGATCTATTCAGTGACCCGGATGC